>JAJYJA010000198.1 GCA_021789795.1 Deltaproteobacteria bacterium
CCATTGTTTACACCAAGGGAGACGGGGTGGAGCAGGACTTCAAGAAGGCCGCCTTCTGGTGCCGGAAGGCGGCGGAGTCCGGCAACGCCATTGCCCAGAACAACCTGGCCATCATGCTCAGCAACGGCCAGGGGGTGGAGAAGGACACCGGCAAGGCGGTGTACTGGTTCCGCAAGGCGGCGGAGCAGGGCAACAGCAACGCCCAGAAGAACCTGGCGGTGCTGTACGTCGAGGGCCAGGGGGTGGAGAAGGACCTGCAAAAGGCCATCGACTGGTTCACCAAGGCGGCGGAGGCCGGCAACCTGACGGCCCAGAACAACCTGGGGGTGCTGTACAGCAACGGCCAAGGCATCCCCCAGGACTTCGACAAGGCGGAGTACTGGCTGAAGAAGGCGGCCTCCCAGGGCGACGAGTCGGCCAAGAAGAATCTGGAGAAGATCCGCGCCCTGCGCGCCCAAAAGGCCGGGGCTGAGGCCGCCCCCAGCAAGGCCGATTAGGGCGGGGAGGGAGGGATCATGCGGGAGATCGTTCTTGAACAGGCCAAGCTGGCCGCGCTGCTGACGGCGGCCCGGCGGATCGCGGTGGTGGGCCTGTCGCCCAAGCCGGGCCGGCCCAGCCATCAGGTGGGGGCCTACCTTTTGGCCGCCGGCTACGAGGTTATCCCGGTCAACCCCGGCCACGACCGGCTCTTAGGGCTGACCGCCTATCCCGACCTGCGCTCAGTCCCCGGACGGGTGGATATCGTCGATATCTTCCGCCGGGCGGAGGAGGTGCCGGCCATCGTGGAGGAGGCGATCGCCATCGGGGCGGGGGCGGTGTGGATGCAGCTCGGCATCGTGCATGAGCAGGCGGCGGCCCGGGCCCGGGCCGCCGGGCTGGCGGTGGTCATGGATCGCTGCCTCATGGTCGATCATCAAAATTTCTGCCGGGGGGGCTGAGGGAAAGGCATGGTGGCCACGGTTGGCATCTCCACGGCCCTGGTGGGGCTGGGGGCCTGTTTCCTGCTGGCCGCCATGCGGACCAGCGCCCTGGTGTATCGCGGAGTGCCCCCGGCGCTGCGGGGCCGCTGGCTCACCCTGACCGGGCTGATCTGCTTCTTCGTGGCCGGTTATCTGGCCTTCATCTTCTTGCAGCTCACCGAGTTCCGGTTCCCGGTGGAGCTCTTGGTGGGCGCGGTCTTCATGGGTGGCGCCTTTTTCGTCTTCCTGGTGATCAACCTGGCCCGCTACACCATCGGCAGCCTGCGGGAGATGAACGACAACCTGGAGCAGATCGTCGGCCGTCGCACCGCCGCTCTGACCCACGCCAACCGGGAGCTGCACGCCGAGATCATCGAACGCGAGCAGGCCGAGGCCAGCCTGCAGGCCGCCAAGGAGCAGGCCGAGGCCGCCAACCGGGCCAAGAGCGAGTTTCTGGCCAACATGAGCCACGAGATCCGCACCCCGATGAACGCCATCATCGGCTTCACCGATATCCTCCTGCGGCACGACGGGCATGACCAGCGGCAGGAGTACCTGCGGCTGGTGCGGGACTCGGCGGGCCGGCTGCTCGACCTCATCAACGATATCCTCGATTTTTCCAAGATCGAATCCAACCGCATCGACCTGCAAGAGATTCCCTTCGACCTCGAGACCCTGATCCAGAGCACCATGAAGATGCTGGCGGTCAAGGCCCACGAGCGGGGCCTGGAGCTGGTGGTGGAGATCGACCCCCAGCTGCCCCGCCAGGTGGGCGGCGATCCGGGCCGTTTCCAGCAGATACTGATCAATCTGGTCGGTAACGCCATCAAGTTCACCGAGCGGGGCGAGGTCATGGTGCGGGTCGAGCTGCTGCCGGCGGGGGAGGCGGGCCGGGGGGCGCCGAGCGGGCCGATTCCGGTGCACGTCCTGGTGCGGGACACCGGCATCGGCATCGAGCCGGCCAAGCAGGAGGCGATCTTCGACATGTTCACCCAGGCGGATGGTTCCGCCACCCGCAGATACGGGGGCACCGGCCTGGGGCTGACCATCTCCCGGCGGCTGGCCCGGCTGATGGGGGGCGACATCCTGGTGGAGAGCGAGTTGGGGAAGGGGGCCGCCTTCCATCTCTACTTGGGTTTTGGCCCCGCCCCCGCGGCGCCGGAGACGGGGCGCGATCTGGCGGCCAGGGCCGAGTTGGGGCGGCTTAGGGTCTTGATCGTCGATGACAACGACTCCAACCGCCAGGTGCTCGAAAGGCAGGTGGCCCCTTTTGTGGCCCGGGTGGAGCTGGCGGCGGACGGGCTGGCGGCCCTGGCGCGGCTGGGGGCGGCGCCCTTTGACCTTATCCTGCTCGACTCCCAGATGCCGGGGATGGATGGCCCGGCCCTGGCCGAGCGGCTGCGGGCCACCCCTGATTTTGCCCGGATTCGCATCCTGCTTTTGACCTCTTCCGGCCAGAGCGAGGAGCTGCGGCGGCTTAAGGAACTGGGGGTGGATGGCTACCTGATGAAGCCGGTGGGCGGCGGCGAGCTGATCGACGCCATCCGGATGGTGCTGGGCGGGCCGCATCCGGCGCTCGCCCAGCCGGGCCGGAACATGGTCACCAGGGAGCTGATCTTGGAACGTAACCGGCATCTCAAGATCCTGCTGGTCGAGGACGAGCCGATCAACCAGACCCTGGCCCGGGTAATCCTGGAGGGCCGGGGATTCCAGGTGATCCTGGCCGAAAGCGGCGAGCTGGCGGTGGCGGAGGCCAGCCGGACGGACTTCGACGCCATCCTCATGGACGTGCAGATGCCGGGCATGGATGGCCTGGAGGCTACCCGGCGCATCCGCGAGCTGGAGGCCCAGCGGGCTGGGGGCCGGCATGTGCCGATCATCGCCATGACCGCCCACGCCATGCGCGGCGATCGGGAACGGTGCCTGGCGGCCGGCATGGACGGCTACGTGGCCAAGCCCATCGACTTGGGTCTGCTGTTCGGGGAGCTGGAAAAAATCATCTAGGGGCCAAGGGGGATGGAACGCAAAATCCTGGCGGCGGTGGACGGCTCGGTCTTCAGCTTTAACGCCCTGCGTTATCTCGGGCAGTTGTTCACCGACCTGGAGGGGATCGTGGTGCATCTCCTCTACGTGGTGCCCGGCCCGCCGCCCGCCATCGGCGCGGAGTGGGTCGAGGAGAGGGATCGCATGCTCTCCCTGCCCAAGGAGGTGCAGGCCCGTTACCGGGGGGCGCGGCGGTTCATGGAGGAGGCGGTGTTGCAGCTCGGGCGGCGGGGGATCGCCCCCGGACAGGTGGAGTGCCGGGTGCAACTGACTAGGCAGGGGGTGGCGGCGGACATCGTCAACGAGGCGCGGCGGGGCGACTACGACGCCCTGCTGCTCGGCCGGCGCGGGGTCGGCGGCCTTGAGGCCATGATCTCGGGCAGTGTCTCGGAGTCCGCCGTCCGGCAGTGCTACGATCTGCCTTTGTGGATCGTGGATGGCAAGGTCAATGCCCGCCGTTTCCTGCTGCCGGTGGATACCTCCTTCAACTCGCTTAAGGCCGCCGATCACCTGGGATTTATCCTTCAGGGCAACCCCTACGCCGAGATCGTCCTCCTGCACCTGGCGGCGCTAATGGGCGGCGACACCGCCCCGGACTGGGAGGAGCTGCGCGAGCTGTGGGGGGAGGAGTGGTGCGAGGCGAACCTGCGGGGGCCGGACAGCGTCCATGCCGCCCCGGAGCAGCTGCTGATCGAGCGGGGCGTCGCCCCGGAGCGGATCAGCCGGGGACGGAAGGAGGGTTGTCTTCGGCCCCACGGCCCCATCCTCCGCCATTCGGTAAGCGCCGAATGCGGCACCATCGTCCTCGGCCGGCGGTCGCAGTCCAAGAAGAGGGGGCTGTTCGCCGGGGTCTCGGACAAGGTGCTCGATCTGGCCAACGAGGTGGCGGTCTGGCTGGTGGGCTGAAGGCTTAGGGGCTTACGATTCCGGCCAGAAGAGCGAGGCCCGGGGCTCTGGCCGGGCGGCGGGCGGGCGGCAGCCGGATTGGTCGAGTTCGGCGAGCACCGCCCCGATCAGTTTGGGCAGGCTGGCGTTGACCGGGCCGGAGAGACGGATGCCGGTCTCCAGGCACTCCGGCTCCACCCCGAACAGCACCATCCGCCTGGGGATGCACTCGGAGAGGATGCCCGCCGCCAGAAGGTCGGAGAGGCCGATCTGGTGCGGCGAGATCCGGGTCATGAAGCGCTGGGGCACCTCCTCGCCCTCCACCCGGAAGACCTCGCCCGGAC
>JAJYJA010000023.1 GCA_021789795.1 Deltaproteobacteria bacterium
AGCGTATCGGCCAGGGCCGGGAGAACGTCAAGTCCTTCCTGAAGGAGCATCCTGCGATGGCGGAGGAGATCGACAAGAAGGTGCGGCTGGGCTTCGGGATCGGGGCGGCGGTTGAGGCCAAGGGGTGAGGTGATAATATGCCGATCGTGTCGATAAAAATCGCCAAAGGTCGTTCGATAGAGCAAAAACGGGAGCTCGCCAAGGCGATTACCGATGCCGTCGTCTCCGCTTTAGACGTTCAGCCGGAATGGGTGTCAGTCCTCATCGAGGAGTTTGATAGGGAGAACTGGTCAACCGCTGGCGAGTTGCATGTTGACAAATTCGGGGTAGGATTTGGAAAGGCCGCATCAAAAAGCGGTGCGCGCTGACCGGCGATCCGACCCGGCGCACCTGGTATAACCTACGTCCGCCAAATTTTATCCTAAAGTGGGGCAAAATATCATCGAGAAGAGCGGGGCCTGGTACGCCTACAACGCCGAGCGTATCGGCCAGGGCCGGGAGAACGTCAAGTCCTTCCTGAAGGAGCATCCTGCGATGGCGGAGGAGATCGACAAGAAGGTGCGGTTGGGCTTCGGGATCGGGGCGGCGGTGGTCGAGGCCAAGTAAGGTAGTGCACGATTTCCCGAGACTTGTTCGCGGCTTGCACATTTTGTAAGTTTAATTGACAAATTGTGCAAAGGTGGTAATCTCCAGCCCATGCTTAAGCGCACGGCCCACGAGACGCTGCTGCGATTGGCCAAGGGATTCCCGGTCGTTGCCCTTACCGGGCCGCGGCAGTCGGGCAAGACCACCCTGGCGAGGAGTAGCTTTCCCGACAAGCCATACCTAACCCTGGAAGACCCGGATGTCCGGTTGCTGGCCGAAAGTGACCCGCGTGGGCTGCTTTCCCGCTATCCCGACGGCTTGATCTTGGATGAGGCCCAGCGCTCGCCGCAGCTCTTCTCTTATCTCCAGGGGGTGGTTGATAGTCGGCTGGTGGCGGGCAAGTATGTGCTCACTGGTTCCCAACAGTTTGGTCTGCTGTCGGGTATTAGCCAGTCGCTGGCCGGTCGGGTGGGGTTGGTGCATCTTCTTCCTCTCGCCATGGAGGAACTGGAGTTGGCGGGCAGTCTGCCGGACGACGTTGATCAGCTCATGCGTCAGGGGATGTATCCCCCTCTTTATGATCGGGAACTTAGGCTTGAGGATTGGTTCCCCGCCTATATAAGCACCTATCTTGAACGGGATGTTCGTCAAATGGTCAAGGTGAGGGATCTCAACGCCTTTCAGCGTTTTTTAAGGATGTGTGCCGCCAGGGTAGGACAGTTGCTTAACCTGTCCTCCCTGGCCGCTGATTGCGGCATAACGCACAACACCGCCGCCGCCTGGGTTTCGATTCTGGAGGCGAGCTATATCGTTTTTTTGTTGCGGCCACACTTTGTTAACTTCAACAAGCGGCTGGTTAAGATGCCTAAGCTCTACTTCCTTGACACCGGCCTGTGCGCTTGGCTTCTGGGGATTAGAGACGGGGAGCAGCTCGCCTTTCACGCCCAGCGGGGGGCGTTGTTTGAAAATCTGGCGGTGTCGGAATTTCTGAAGGCCAGATTTAATCGCGGCCAACAGGCCGACCTGTACTTTTGGCGTGATAGTAAGGGCCTGGAGGTGGACCTGCTATTGGAGGACGGCGTTAACCTGACCCCGGTAGAGATCAAGTCCGGGCAAACGGTGGCCGACGATTTTTTTTCCTCGCTTAAGAAGTGGTGCGCACTGTCCGGCAAGGCAACGCGCCCGGCGCTGCTGATCTACGGCGGGGACAGGGAGCTGGTCAACGGCAATGTGGTCATTCTCCCTTGGCGGCGGTTGGCGCAGGTTGCGGCCCTGGACCGCTCGGCAAGTCGGTGAGTGGCTGGAGCTAAGCCGTCGAGGAAAATCATGTAACTATCCAGCCGCACCCCATCTGCTTTGTCACCAGCCGGCTCACATACCGAAAGTATAGCTCGCCGGCTGGTTTCGCGCATCTGGGGCGCGGCTGAATAGTTACGGTCCCCAGACGATGCCAATTCTGCGGCACTAAGCTGGATAGTTACAAAATCATTTTATAAACCATTAAAGAGGTTCACGAAGCTTCACGGCCAAGGCCTCAGCAGCCGTAAGAGCGGGGGGAAATTGTCCCACTTTTTTAATGTACGGCTCATAACTACGAAGGGTGTTAACGTAACGAGCATGAACGGCAACGAAATCCGAGAAAAATTTTTGAACTTCTTCGCGGCCCGCGAGCACCGGGTGGTGGAGAGCTCGTCCTTGGTGCCCCACGGCGACCCGACCCTGCTCTTCGTCAACTCGGGCATGGTGCAGTTTAAGAAGGTGTTTACCGGCGAGGAGCGGCGCGACTACCTGCGGGCCACCACCTGCCAGCGCAGCGTCCGGGCCGGGGGCAAACACAACGACCTGGAGAACGTCGGCTATACCGCCCGCCACCACACCTTCTTCGAGATGCTGGGCAACTTCTCCTTTGGCGACTATTTCAAGCGCGAGGCCATCGCCTACGCCTGGGAGTTCCTGACCAAGGTTCTGGAGTTGCCCACCGAGCGGCTGTGGGTCACGGTGTACAAGGACGACGACGAGGCCTTCGCCCTCTGGGAGAAGGCGGAGGGGCTGCTGCCGGGCCGGATCGTGCGCTTGGGCGAGAAGGATAACTTCTGGGCCATGGGCGACACCGGCCCCTGCGGCCCCTGCTCCGAGATCCACTACGACCAGGGGGCGGCGGCTGGCTGTGGCCGGCCCGAATGTCAACTGGGCTGCGACTGCGACCGTTTTCTTGAACTCTGGAACCTGGTGTTCATGCAGTTTTACCGGGACGAGACCGGGGCCTTGAGCCCGCTGCCCAAGCCCAGCATCGACACCGGCATGGGCCTGGAACGGGTGGCGGCGGTGATGCAGGGCAAATTAACCAATTACGACTCCGACATCTTCACCACCGTGATGGCCGCCATCTCCCAGGTCTCGGGCGTACCTTACGGCGTAAGCCCCAAGAGCGACACGGCGCTCAAGGTCATCGCCGACCACGCCCGGGCCACCACCTTCCTGGTGGCGGACGGGGTCTTGCCCTCCAACGAGGGCCGGGGCTATGTCCTGCGCCGGATCATGCGGCGGGCCATCCGCTACGGCCGCACCCTGGGGCTTGCCCGGCCCTTCATGAGCGCCATCACCGCCGCCGTGGCCCGCCAGATGGCCGGGGCCTATCCGCATCTTACCGGGGCGGGAGAGCTGCTCGACAAGGTGGTGACCAACGAGGAGGAGCGGTTCCTGGAGACCATCGACCACGGCCTGGCCATGCTGCAGGAGGAGTTTGCCCGCCTGCAAGACGCGGGGGAGAAGACGGTGCCGGGCGACTTCATGTTCAAGCTCTACGACACCTTCGGTTTCCCGGTGGACATCGTGCGCGACATGGCCCTGGAGCAGGGGCTGGGGGTGGATCAGCCAGGCTTCGAGCGGGCGATGGCGAGCCAGCGTCAGCAGTCCCGGAAGGCCTGGAAGTCCACGGCCATGACCCTGCGCTCCGGTATCGATCTGGAAGGACGGGCCGGGGCCACGGTCTTTGTGGGGTACGACCAACGGCAGGCCAGCTCGGAGATCGGTCTGCTCCTGTCCGAGTCCGGCGAGGAGATCGGGGAGGCCGGGGAGGGCGAGGAGGTGGTGATCGCCTGTCGTAAGACGCCCTTCTACGCCGAGTCCGGCGGTCAGGTGGGCGATAGCGGCCAGATCGTGGGCGCTAAAGGTATCGCCCAGGTGTCAGACACCGTCAAGGCCGGCAAGGTCATCCTGCACAAGGCCCGGATGGTGACCGGACGCCTGGCCGGGGGCGAGGCGGTGGAGCTTACGGTCAACGCCGGCCGCCGGGTCGAGATCGAGGCCAACCACAGCGCCACCCACCTCTTGCAGGCGGCCTTGCGGCAGGTGCTGGGCGAGCACGTGAACCAGTCCGGCTCCCTGGTGGAGGAGGGGCGGCTGCGCTTTGACTTCACCCATTTTTCGCCCCTGACCGCCGAGGAACTGAGCAAGGTCGAGGCCCTGGTCAACGAGGGGATTAGGGCCAACCTCCGGCGCGACAGCCGGGAGATGGACCTGGAGGAGGCCAAGGTTTCCGGGGCCACCGCCCTGTTCGGCGAGAAGTACGAGGCCCGGGTGCGGGTGGTTAGTTTCGGCGGGGTGAGCCGGGAGCTGTGCGGCGGCACCCACGTGGAGGCCACTGGCCAGATCGGGCTGTTTAAGATCGTGGGCGAGAGCGGGGTGGCGGCGGGGGTGCGTCGGATATTGGCGGTCACCGGCCGGGCGGCCCTGGAGCGCTATCAGGAGTTGGAGCGGACGGTGGCGGGCCTGGCGGAAACCATGAAGACCGCGCCCGAGGATTTGCCCGGCAAGCTTAAAACCATGCTCGTCCGCCAGCGGGAGTTGGAGCGGGAGGTCGGGCAGCTCACCGCCAAGCTTTCCCTGGCCGGGGTCGAGGCCATCCTGAGCGGGGCGCGGGAGGTGGGTGGCATCAAGGTGGTTTGCGCCCGGGTGCCCCTGGATTCGCCCAAGACCCTGCGCGAGATCGGCGACCGGATGCGGGAGCTGATCGGCAGCGGGGTGGTGGTCTTGGGCGGCGAGTTGCAGGGCAAGGCGGCGCTCTTGGCCATCGTCACCCAGGACCTGACCGGGAAGTGTCACGCCGGCAAGATCATCAAGGAGGTGGCGGCGGTGGTGGGTGGCAGCGGCGGCGGGCGTCCCGACATGGCCCAGGCCGGCGGCACCATGCCCGACAAGCTGCGGGAGGCCTTGGCCTCCGTGTACGACATTGTGGCGGCCCAGGTCGGCTAGGATTGCGGAACTGAGTATAATTGCTCATAAAATAAAAAGGGCTCCGTCGGAAAAAACTCCGAGTAAAACGTTGACAGGCAAATTTTTATCTGATAAGAAAATGCGTAATTTTTTTTGAAGCATTATTCATTTTTGGGCTTCCGCGCGACATCTAGTTGATTTTAGATGGTTTTTTGTCTGATCCGTCCTGGCGGGCATCATCGAAACAAGGAGATTTCATGATTACCATTGACCTTACCATGCCGCTTCACATCATCAACATGCTGCTGTTGATCGTGATCATGAACGTGGTGCTTTATCGGCCCATCCGCTCCATCCTCCAGGAACGGGAGAAGAAACTAGGCGGTTTGGCCAAGGATATCGAGACCTTTGAGAAGAACTCCAACCTGCGGCTGGAGGAATTCAACCGCAAGCTGGCCGAGGCCCGTGGCAAGGGGAAGGCGGAATTAGAGACCGTCAAGGGCGCCGTCTTAAGCGAGACGGGCGATAAGTTGGCCGCCATCCGCAAAGAGGCGGAGGCGGAGAAGGCCGAGCAGCTGGGCAAGATTCAGGGTCAGTTCGCGGCGGCCCGTCAGGCGCTGGCGGGGGAGATGGGGAGCTTCGCCGGAGAGATGGCCAACAAGATTCTAGGGAGGACGGTTTGATTATGAATTGGCAGGTTAAGAAAGGCAAGCTCGCGCTCTTCGCCGCGGCGGGCATGGTTCTGTTGGGCGCGGCCTTGGCCTATGCCGAGGGGCATGGCGAGGCGGCGGAGCCGTTGTCCCACGCGAAGCTCATGGACCTCCTGTGGCGCACCACCAACTTTGTCGCCCTGGTCATCATCCTGGTCAAGTTTGGCTCCAAGCCTATCGCCAGCGCCCTGGAGGGCCGCCGCCTGGGGATCGTGCAACGCTTCGACGATCTGACCGCCCGGCGGGGTGAGGTGGAACAATCGTACAAGAAGTATGAGGAAAAATTGGGCCGGATCGACCAGGAGGTGCAGGCCATCCTGGAGACCGCCCGGGCTCAGGCCGAGCTGGAGAAACAGAAGATCATCGACGAGGCCAACCGGGCCGCCGCCGACATCAAGCGCAAGGCCGAGCTGTCGGTGCAGTTCGAGTTGAGCCAGGCCAAGAAGACCCTGCGGGACGAGGTCGCCGAGCAGGCGGCCCAGATGGCCGAGGCCCTGATCCGTAAGAACCTCACCGACGCCGACCAGGCCAAGCTGGTGAGCGAATATCTTGACAAGGTGGGGGCCCGCTGATGAAGAACGCAATACTTGCCAATCGCTACGCCAAGGCCCTGTTCTCGGTGGCCCAGGAGGAGAACGCCTTCGACGAGTACGCCAAGGCGCTGCACGAGGTGGCCTCGGTCATGATGGCGGTGCCGGAGGTAAAGGATGGCCTGACTAACCCCATGTATCCGGTGGACGTGCGCTGCAAGGTCATGGCCCATATCGCCAAGACCATGAGCGCCAGCCTGGTTGTCTGGAATTTTCTCGATCTGGTGGTCAGGAAGAAGCGGGCCGCCTTCCTGCCTGAAATCGCCGAGGCCTTTCAGGTGCTGATCGACGCCCAGCGCAATATCTGCCAGGGCACGGTGGTCAGCGCCATGCCGCTTTCGGCGGAGTTGAACGCCAAGGTGCAGGCGACCCTGGAGAAGATCACCGGCAAGCAGGTGGTGTTAAGCTCGCAAGTTGATCCGTCCATCATCGGCGGCATCGTCGCCAAGGTGGGGGATTTGGTTTTGGATGGCAGCATCAGGAGCCAGCTACAGGGGTTAAAAGAATCCATCAAAGGGAGTGAATAAGAACCATGCAGATTAAAGCCGAAGAGATCAGTCAAATTATCAAGGGTCAGATCAAGGGGTACGAGAACAAGGTTGATCTGAGTGAAACCGGGACCGTCATCTCCGTTGGCGACGGTATCGCCCGGGTGCACGGGGTTGAGAACTGCATGGCCATGGAACTCCTGGAGTTTTCCAATGGCATCCTGGGCTTGGCTTTGAACCTGGAGGCGGACAACGTCGGTTGCGCGGTTCTGGGCGAGGTCTCCGGGATCAAGGAGGGTGACGTGGTCAAGCGGACCGGCAAGATCGCCGAGGTGCCGGTGGGCCCGGAGATGGAAGGCCGGGTGGTGGATGCCGTCGGTCACCCCATCGACGGCCAGGGCCCGATCAACGCCAAGCACAGCCGCAAGATCGAGGTCTTGGCCCCCGGCGTTATCGCCCGGAAGGGGGTGCACGAGCCTTGCTACACCGGTCTGAAGGCCATCGACGCCATGACCCCGGTGGGCAAGGGCCAGCGCGAGCTGATCATCGGCGACCGGCAGATCGGCAAGACCGCGGTCTGCGTTGACGCCATCCTGGCCCAGAAGGAGACCGGGGTGCACTGCATCTATGTCGCCATCGGCCAGAAGAAATCCACCGTGGCCCTGGTGGTCGAGGCCCTGCGCAAGAACGGCGCCATGGCCTACACCACCGTGGTCGCCGCCTGCGCCTCCGACCCGGCGCCGCTGCAGTACGTCTCCGCCTTTGCCGGCTGCGCCATGGGCGAGTATTTCCGGGACAACGGCCAGCACGCCCTGATCATCTACGACGATCTTTCCAAGCAGGCGGTGGCCTACCGGCAGTTGTCGCTGCTCCTCCGCCGTCCGCCGGGACGCGAGGCCTTCCCCGGCGACATCTTCTTCAACCACTCTCGTTTGCTGGAGCGGGCCGCCAAGGTCTCCGACGCCCTGGGCGCCGGTTCCCTCACCGCCCTGCCGATCATCGAGACCCAGGCCGGCGACGTGTCGGCCTATATCCCCACCAACGTCATCTCGATCACCGACGGCCAGGTGTACCTGGAGCCGAACCTGTTCTTTGCCGGCGTCCGTCCGGCGATCAACGTCGGCCTGTCGGTGTCCCGGGTCGGCGGCGCCGCCCAGGTCAAGGCCATGAAGCAGGTGGCCGGTACCCTGCGCCTCGATCTGGCCCAGTACCGCGAGTTGGCCGCCTTTGCCGGCTTCGGCTCCGACCTGGACGCCGCCACCCAGGCCCAGCTCACCCGCGGCGCCCGATTGGTGGAGATATTAAAGCAGCCCCAGTATCAGCCGCTGCCGATGGAGAAGCAGGTTACCATCCTCTTTGCCGGCACCAAGGGGCATCTCGACACCCTGCCGATTGACAGCCTGGCCAAGTTCGAGAAGGAGCTGTATGCCCACGTCGAGCAGAAGGAGCCCTCGATCTTCTCCACCTTGAAGGAGAAGCAGATCATTGACGCCGATCTCCAGACCAAGATGACCAACACCATCGGCGCCTTCGTGAAGGAGTTCAAGGCCGCTAACGGCATCAACTGATATTGACTTGGGGCAACGATAATGGCCAGTCTTAAAGACGTAAAGAGCAAGATCGGCGGGGTCAAGAAGACCTCGCAGATCACCAGTGCCATGAATATGGTCGCCGCCGCCAAGCTACGCGGCGCCCAGGCCAAGATGGAGAAGTTTAGGCCTTACGCCGCCAAGTTCAACCAGGCGATGGGCAACCTCTCCTCGGGGATGGACTCGGGCGCGTTTCCGCTGATGGAGGCCCGTGAGGTCAAGGCCGTCGAGCTGGTGGTGGTCACCTCGGACCGCGGTCTGTGCGGCAGTTTCAACGCCAATATCATCAACACCGCCGAGAAGCTGCTTCGCAAGTACCAGGCCGAGGGGAAGAAGGTGTCGTTGGTCTGCATCGGCAAGAAGTCGATCAGCAAACTTCGGAAGACCGGCCTGGTGCGCAAGCAGTATGCCGATCTCATGGGCACCTTCCAGATGTTCAACGCCCGGACCATTGCCCAGGACGTGGCCGAGAACTTCCTGGCCGGCGAGTCCGACCTGGTGCAGCTCATCTATGGCAAGTTCCACAGCGTGGGGGTGCAGCGGCCCGACACCCTGGCCCTGTTGCCCATCCAGCCGGCGGCCCAGGCGGCGGAGGCGGCGGTCGCCAAGGGGGATTATCTCTACGAGCCCAGCCCGGAGCAGATCATGGAGGTGTTGCAGCCCCTGTATCTGAACGTCATGGTCTATCACGCCATGCTGGAGGTGTCGGCGGGGGAGAACGCGGCCCGGATGACCGCCATGGACAACGCCACCAAGGCCTGTTCCGACATGATTCACAACCTGACCCTGGTTTACAACAAGGTGCGCCAGAGCAGCATCACCGCCGAGCTGATGGACATCGTGGGCGGCGCCGAGGCCTTGAAGGGCTGATAGTTAGAGGATTTTCTTTCGGCCGGGGTCGTGGCTCCGACCGGCAAATTCAATACAAGCGAGTGTTGAGGAGGCAGATTGCCAGATGAGTGAACAAGCTAATATCGGAAAAATTGTCCAGGTCATTGGGCCGGTTGTCGATGTCGAATTTACCGCCGGCAACCTGCCGAAGATTGGCAACGCCCTGTTTTTGAGTAACCCCGGCATCAACGATGTCGCCGACAACCTGGTGTGTGAGGTGGCTCTGCATCTGGGCGATAACGTGGTGCGCACCGTGGCCATGGATCAGACCGACGGTCTGCGCCGGGGACAGGATTGCCGTGACTCCGGCGACTCCATCCGTATCCCGGTCGGCTCCCCGGCCCTGGGTCGGATCATGAACGTGGTCGGACGCCCGGTGGACGGCTTGGGCCCCATCAACTCCGACAAGACCGCCCCCATTCTGAAGCCCGCCCCCTCCTTCACCGAGCAGGATACCGAGGTGCACGTGCTTGAGACCGGGATCAAGGTTATCGACCTCCTGGTGCCCTTCCCCCGGGGCGGCAAGATGGGGCTGTTCGGCGGCGCCGGTTGCGGCAAGACGGTTATCATGATGGAGATGGTCAACAACATCGCAATGCACCACGGCGGCATCTCGGTGTTCTGCGGGGTCGGCGAGCGCACCCGCGAGGGCAACGACCTCTACCACGAGATGAAGGAGTCCGGGGTTCTGCCCAAGGCGGCCCTGGTGTACGGCCAGATGACCGAGCCCCCTGGAGCCCGTTCCCGGGTGGCCCTGACCGGATTGTCCGCCGCCGAGTACTTCCGCGACGAGGAGGGCCAGGACGTGCTCTTCTTCGTGGACAATATCTTCCGTTTCACCCAGGCGGGCGCCGAGGTGTCGGCGCTCCTGGGCCGCATCCCCTCGGCGGTCGGTTACCAGCCCACCCTAGGCACTGACCTGGGCGAGCTCCAGGAGCGCATCACCTCCACCACCAAGGGTTCGATCACCGCCGTCCAGTGCGTGTACGTGCCTGCCGACGACCTGACCGACCCGGCCCCGGCCACCACCTTCGCCCACTTGGACGGCACCGTGGTTCTCTCCCGGCAGATCGCCGAGCTGGGCATCTATCCGGCGGTGGACCCGCTCGACTCCACCTCCCGCATCCTTGACCCCAACGTCCTGGGCGAGGAGCACTACCAGGTGGCCCGCCAGGTGCAGCAGACCCTGCAGAAGTACAAGAACCTGGCCGACATCATCGCCATCCTGGGCATGGACGAGCTGTCCGAGGAAGACCAGCTCACCGTCAACCGGGCCCGGAAGATCCAGCGCTTCCTGTCGCAGCCCTTCTCGGTGGCCGAGGTCTTCACCGGCATGGCGGGCAAGTTCGTCAAGGTGGCCGATACGGTGCGCAGCTTCAGGGAGATCCTGGAGGGCAAGCACGACGCCCTGCCCGAGACCGCCTTCTACATGGTGGGCTCCATCGAAGAGGCGATTGAGAAGGCCAAAAAACAAAACTAAGGAACTCCGATGGCAGAGAGAATACAGCTTGAAGTCGTGACCCCGAGCGGGCCGGTGGTGAGCGATACGGTCGATATCGTCACCGCCCCGGGGGTGGACGGCGAGTTTGGCGTCCTCGCCAATCATGCCCCCTTCTTGAGCACCATAAAGATCGGGGCCTTGACCTACAAGCAGGGCAATACCTCCGAGATCCTCATGGTTAGCGGCGGGTTCTGCGAGGTCTCCAACAACAAGATCACCTTTCTGGTCGAGGCGGCGGAGCGGGGGCGTGACATCGATATCGAGCGGGCCTTGCGGGCCAAGGAGCGGGCTGAAAAACGCCTGGCCGCGGCTCAACGTCAGGAGGAGAACCTCAGCCAGGCTCGGGCCGAGGCGGCCCTGCAACGGGCCATCGCCCGGCTCAAGGTGAGTCAGGCCGCCAAATAACTCTGGCCGTAAGTCGCAGAGAAAAAGCCGCATCTAGCAATAGATGCGGCTTTTTCGTGTCCGGTGGGAGGGTTATTTTTCGGCCAGGTTGGCCTCGACCACGAAGTCGCCGTACTCGGTGGAGAAGGGGATGACGATGGTGGGGGCCTCGGTGCGGTAGGCGATCTCGATCCCCTGGCCGGTGACCATGGTGGGGGTGGCGAGGTCGAACTTGTGGTTCAGCTTGGCGAGCTGGGCCTTGGCGCCGCCGCAGATCATGTTGGTCAGTTCGCCCACCGCATCCACCACCTCGTCGTCGATCTTCTCCTTGGGCTCCTCGTAGAGCATGTTGGCCACCACCCGCAGGATGCAGGACTCCGAAAAGCTCAGCACCATGCAGCCGCTGATGGTGTCGGAGGCCATGCCGATGATGCCGGTGATGGCCCCGTAGGAGTAGGTGTCCTCCTTCAGGGAGGGTTTGTGGGCCTTGACCGCCGTCTGGCACATGGTCTCCAGCACGTTCTTGGTGGCGGAGAGGAAGGGATTGATGAATTCAACTTTCATGGGGCTTCCTGTGGGGTTTGATAGGCGTTTGCAGGGGCGGGGTAGGCCCGGCAGTTGGTGCGCGGACAGGGCGGAGACGCCCTTTGGCTTAAGCCGTCCGAGTTGGGAATAGGCTGGGCTATAAACCGCAAGTTCTTTACACCAGTTAAGGCTAGCTAAAAATACCGGGCTTGTCTAGCCAGAGATCAACGTTTTTTTTGCGAGGGAGAGATGAAACCAGCGGAGCGGATGGCGATTGCACGCCAACAACCCCAGGAGTTGAGCCCGGCTGAGCGGGTTAAGAGTTTTGCCGAGGTGGTCGCCGACTTAGACGAGCAGACCGCCAGGCTGGAGGCGGAGCGTTGCCTGCAATGCAAGAAGCCTACCTGCCGGGAGGGCTGTCCGATTCATAACGAGATACCCAAGTTTATCGCCCTGCTTCGGGAGGGGAGGATGGAGGAGGCCTACTGGGCCATCCGCGAGCAGAGTTCGCTGCCGGCGGTTTGCTCCCGGGTCTGCCCCCACGAGTTCCAGTGCGAGGGTCACTGCGTGCGGGCCAAGAAGGGCGAGGCGGTGGCCATCGGCATGCTGGAGCGTCACATCGTGGACTGGATGGTAGCAAAGGGCAAGGACCTGACCACCCCCTGCGCCCTGCCCAACGGCAAGAAGGTGGCCATCGTCGGCTCCGGGCCGGCGGGGATGACGGTCGCCTACCACCTGGCCCATCTGGGATACGACTGCACCATCTTCGAGAGCCTGCCGGTGCTGGGTGGGATGCTCTCGGTGGGCATCCCCGCCTATCGGCTGCCGCGGGAGATCGTCAAGGCCGAGTTCGACGCCTTGAAAAACTGCGGGGTCAGGATCGTCAACAACTTAAGAATTGGCCAGGACAAGACCTTGGAACAGTTGCGGGCCGAGGGTTTTGCGGCGGTGTTCTTAAGTCCGGGGGCGCATCGTAGCCGTAAGCTGGGTATCGAGGGCGAGGACTTGTCCGGGGTGTCGCACGGGGTAGATTACCTCCGCGAGGTAAACCTGGGCCGCGAGATCGATCTGGGCCGGCGGGTAGTGGTGGTGGGGGGCGGCAACGTGGCCATCGACGTGGCCCGCACCGCCCTGCGCCGGGGGTCGGATCAGGTCTTCATCCTCTACCGCCGCACCAAGGCCGAGATGCCGGCCGCCAAGGCCGAGATCCATCACCTGGAGGAGGAGGGGGTCAAGATGGAGTTCCTGGCCGCGCCGGTAAAAATTAATGGGGAAAACGGCAGGGTAAAGGAGATCGAATGCCTGCGGATGAGGTTGGGCGAGTGCGACGCCTCGGGCCGCTGCCGGCCGGTGGTCATCGAGGGCTCGAACTTCATGATCGAGGCCGACGCCATCATCGCCGCCATCAGCCAGGACGTGGATCTTGAGGCCAGCGTCGGGCAGGAGGTCGCCACCAGCCGCTGGGGCACCTACACGGTGGACGAGGAGACCCTGCAAACCAGCGTCCCCTGGATCTTCGCCGGCGGCGACGCGGTGCTAGGACCCCAGACCGCGGCCAAGGCGGTGTATCAGGGCAAGTTGGCGGCGGAGTCCATCCACCGGTTTATCGAGGGGAGAGACCTGAAGGAGGGGCGGATGCCGCCGGGTGCGGTTAGCTGATCCCAGCCCGCGCCCCGTGGTCTTGCCCGACGCCCCCTTGGCCCCTTGGTCAGCGGGGCGTCGCCTTTTGGGCCTTTGGCGACGGTTCCTGGTCACTGGCGGCCAGTCCCCGCTGCACCTGGACCGCCGGGTGGCAGCCGGCGGCGCTTAAGCTCGCGGCGTACTTCATCACCCCGTCGGTGATGCTGTCCGCCAGGGCCTGGATATAGCGCTCGTCTCGCAGACGACGGGCCTCGAGCGGGTTGCTGACAAAGGCGATCTCGGTGAGGATGGAGGGCATCTGGGCGCCGATCAGCACCACGAAGGGGGCCTTCTTCACCCCGTGGCTGGTGATCTCGGGATAGCTCCGGCCCAGGTCGGTGATCAGCCGGCTCTGGACGATGCCGGCCAGCCGGGCCGATTCGTCCTTCTTGGTGTTCTGCATCAGGCTGCTTAAGATGTGTTGCAGGTCGCTCACCTGATGGCTGGAGGCGGAGTTTTCCAGGGCCGCCACCCCCTGCTCGGCGTCGTTGCCCGCCAGGTCTAGGTAGTAGGTCTCGATGCCGTGTGGCTTGGGCGACTTGGAGGAGTTGGCGTGGATGGAGATGAACAGGTCGCCGCCCTTGGCGTTGGCGATGGCGGTTCGCTCCTCCAGGGGGATGAAGACGTCGGTGCTGCGGGTCAGTACCACTTGGAGGCCCATCTTGTTGGCGATGTCCCGAGCCACCCTTTTCGCCACCTTCAAGACCACGTCTTTTTCCTTTAAGCCTCCCACCCCGATGGCACCCGGGTCCTTGCCGCCGTGGCCGGGGTCGATGACCAGCCGGCGGATGCTCAGCCCCAGTTGCTGGGCCAGGGAGGTGGGGGCGGCGGGCGGGGCGTTGGGCAGGGTGAGGATGGGCCTGGTGGCGGTAGGCGGGGGGCTGACCTCGGCCCGGTTTTCCCGAGCCGGGGGGCCGGGCAGGGGCGGGAGGGTGGCGTTGGCCGTGCCCTTGACATCGACCACGATCCTAAAGGGGTCTTCCAGGCTGGAGATCTTGTAGTCCGAAATCGTCTGGGCGTCGAGCACCACCCGCACCGTCTGGGGGTCGAACTGGGCGCTGCGCACCTGATGCAGGAGCCCGTCCTTGACCGGGATGGCCGTCTGTCCGTGACGGGCGAGCCGGCAATTCTTGAGGTTGACGTAGAGCCGGCGGGGCTGGTTGCCGGTCTTTTTTAGTAGATGGCCGGAAAAGGTCACTGGCGCCGAGGTCTCGATAACCACCCGGGTGTAGCTCTTGGTGCTCCAGGGCCGGATGTCGGTCAGTTCGGCCTCCTCGCCGCCGGGTGTCGCCGCCGGGCGGGCCGGGGGTTGGGCCTCGTCCCTGGCCGCCTGGGGGGCGGGCGGGGTCTGCTTAAGCTTGTGCAGCATGGCGGTGGCCGCCTGGGCCAGGTCTGGCTTGGGGTTAGAGGCGAGCAGCCGGTTCAAGGTCTGGGCCGCGGCCTGGGGGTCGTGGCGGTCTTCGGCCAGCAGGGTGGCGCTTCTAAACAGGGACTCGGCGGCCAGGGGGTGTTGCGGGAAACGGGATGCCAGTTGCTGGTAGAGGTTTAAGGCCGTATTCAGGTCCCCGGCCTCCCCGAATTTTTTGTACATCTCGGCGTACAGATCCCCTTGGCGGTAGAGGATGTCGGGGGCTTGCGGCTGGTGGGGATTCAACTGGTAGGCGCGCTGCATGGCCTCGGCGCAGGCGAGCCAGCTGGGGCGATTCTGGGCCAGGTGGGGGGCGAAATCAAGGGCGTGACAGCGGGCCTGGGCCAGGCGGTAGGCCTTGGCGGCCGCCCGGTCGGCCTCAGGGCCCGCCTGGCTGGAGGAGGCGAACCAGAGCGGCAGCAAGGCCAGCATTAGCAGCCCCAGCCGGGCGGTGATTTTTGGGCGTTGCGGCATGGGGTCAGTCCGGGGTGGCGTCGCGCAGGGCTTTTAGTTCATACACCAGGGTCAGGGCCTCGATGGGGGTTAAACGGTCGGGCTCCACCTTGTCCAGCCGGGTGTGCAGCGGATCCGGGGCCGGGGCGAACAGCGAAAGTTGACATGGCCCCTCCGGCCGCTCCTGGCCGGATTGGGAGATGCGGGGTTTACCATACTGGTTTAGTTCGCCTTTTTCAATGTTGTGCAGCAACTCCTCGGCCCGGGCGATGACCTTGGGCGGCACCCCGGCCAGGGCCGCCACCTGGATGCCGTAGCTGCGGCTGGCGCCGCCGGCCAGGAGTTTGTGTAGAAAGATAATGGTGTTGTTCCATTCGCGCACCCCGATGTTGAAATTTTTTATCCGCGGGTTAGTGATCGCCAGCTCGGTCAGCTCGTGGTAGTGGGTGGCGAAGAGGGTCTTCACCCCCCGGCCGTTTTTGTTCACCAGGTCTTCGGTGACCGCCCAGGCGATGGCCAGGCCGTCGAAGGTGCTGGTGCCCCGGCCGATCTCGTCCAGGATGACCAGGCTCTTGTCGGTGGCGTGGTGCAGGATGTTGGCGGTCTCGTTCATCTCCACCATGAAGGTGGATTGGCCTTGGCGCAGGTTGTCCATCGCCCCCACCCGGGTGAAGATGCGATCCACCACCCCGATCTTGGCCGTCTGGGCGGGGACGAAGCTGCCCACCTGGGCCATGAGGACGATTAGGGCGGTCTGGCGGAGCACGGTGGACTTGCCGGCCATGTTGGGGCCGGTGATGATCAGCACCTCGCTCGTCTCCTGATCGAGGCGGATGTCGTTGGGCACGAAGCGGCCCGGAGGCAGGGCCAGCTCGATCACCGGGTGCCGGCCCTCCTCGATGACGATCTCCTCACCCTCGTCCACCTGGGGCCGGATGTATTTGCGTTTGCGGGCCACCTCGGCCAGGCAGCACAGGAAGTCGAGCCGGGCCAGTTGGCCGGCGGTGGTAAGGACCCGGGCGCTGTTTTCCGCCGCCTTGGCCCGCAGGCGGGTAAAGAGCTCGTATTCCAGCTCCACCCGCCGTTCCTCGGCGCCCAGTACCTTGGTCTCGAATTCCTTGAGTTCCGGGGTGATGAAGCGCTCGGCGTTGGCTAAGGTCTGCTTGCGGAGGAAGTGCTCCGGCACCTTGGTCATCTGTGCCCGGCTGACCTCCAGGTAATAGCCGAAGACGCGGTTGAAGCCGATCTTTAGGTTGTTGATCCCGGAGCGGGCCTTTTCCTGGTTTTCCAGGTCGAGGATCAGCCGCTTGCCGTTGGTTAGGATGAGGACGATCTCGTCCAGTTCGGGGTCGAAGCCCTCCTTGATCAGGTGGCCGTCCCGCAGGGTGAGGGGGGCGTCCTCCCTTAGGCTTGATTCCAGAAGCGTCACCAGGTCGGGCAGGGGGTCGAGGCCGTTACGGATATCATGCAGGATGGCGGGCCGTTCCCCCTCCAGGAGCTGTCCCAGCAACGGCAACTGGGCGAGCGACTGTTTCAAGGCCAGCAGGTCGCGGGCGTTGGCGGTCCCTAGCACCACCCGGCTGTTTAGCCGCTCCAGGTCGTAAACTTGGGCCAGAAGCTCGCGCAGCCGGGAGCGCAGTTCGGGTTGGCGGAGCAGGTGGCTTACCGCCTCCAGGCGGCGGTTGATCCGGGCGCTGTCCCGCAGGGGGAAGAGCAGGTTCTTCTTGAGCAGCCGGGCGCCCATCGGGGTCTGGGTGAAGTCGAGGGTGGCCAGGAGCGAGCCCTCCCGGGTGCCGCCGACGATGGTCTGGGTCAGCTCCAGGTTGCGGCGGGAGGCGTCGTCGATGATCAGCAGGTTGTCCGGGGTCAGGGGGGTGAGCCGTTCGATGTGGGCGAGACTGGCCTTTTGGGTCTCGGTCAGGTAGGCCAAGAGCCCGCCCGCGGCCTGGACGCCGCGTTCCAGACCCTCGCAGCCGAAGCCGGCCAGGCTCGCGGTGCCGAAGTGAGCCAGCAGCCGTTCCCGGCTGGCGGGGGGCTGGAAGTTGTCCGCCGGCCGGCGGGTTATGCAAAGCGGCAGGAGTTGCCGGGCCTCCTCGATCAACCGGGAGAGCCCCTCGGGGAGGGGATCGGGGGCCACCAGCTCGGCGGGGCGCAGGCGGCACAGCTCGTCGATGACTAGCCCCGGCCCCTCGCACTCGCCGGCCAGAAATTCGCCGGTGGACAGATCGAGCAGGCTTAGCCCCCAGGGCCCGCCACCCGTGGGCGGCAGGACGGCGGCGACATAGACGTTGCTCTTGCCGTCCAAGAGCCCCTCTTCGGTAATCAGCCCGGGGGTGACCACCCGGGTGATCTCGCGTTTGACCATCCCCTTGACGAGCTTGGGGTCTTCCATCTGCTCGCAGATCGCCACCTTGAATCCGGCCCGAACCAGCCGGGCCAGGTAGCCGTGGACGGCGTGGCAGGGCACCCCGCACATGGGCACCCGGCTATCCTCGTCGTCCTTGCTGTTGCGGGAGGTGAGGGTCAGTCCCAGCACCCGGGAGGCGGTCTTGGCGTCCTCGAAGAACATCTCGTAGAAGTCGCCTAAGCGGTAGAAGAGCAGGGCGTCCGGGTGCTGGGCCCTGATCTCCAGGTACTGGCGGAGCATGGGGGTGATCTTGACCTGGTCGGGGACGGCGGCCGGGGGCGGGAGGTCGGGGTTCATGCCGAAGGCGCCTCGCGGATGACGGCGGAGAGCCCGCTTCCCACCGTGAGCAGGGCGTAGGTGCCGGGCTGGCCGTATCGGCTGGTGGGTTGAAAGGCGCCGGGGTTGACGAACAGGACGCCGCCCTGGGTCTGGCAGACGGGCCGGTGGGTGTGGCCATAGACGATGGCGTCCACCGCGTCGAACTCCCAGGGCAGCCGGGCCTCGAAGTCGTAATCGTCCCCGGCCCGGTGGATCAATCCCAGCCGGAACCTGCCGACGTTGATCACCTTCTTGGCGGGCAAGGCCTGGCGGGTGGCGGCGGAGCACATGTTGCCGCCCACGGCGTGCACCTCCCGGTCGCCGAAGGCCGAGAGCACCGTCAGTTCGGTCAGATCGCCGGCGTGCAGGATGACCTTGACCCCCGCGAAGCAGCGTTCGACTAGGGACGCGAACTCGGGCGTGGGGCGGCTTAAGTGGGTGTCGGAGAGGATGCCGATCACCAGGGGCCGGGCACTCATGTCCTCCGGCGACGGGGTCATGGGGTCTGGCAGACCCGGTTGCGGCCCTGGGCCTTGGCGGCGTAGAGGGCCTTGTCCGCCTGGGCCACCAGGTGCTCGACCGAGGTGGCGTCCTCGCCGAAGGTGGCCACCCCGAAGCTCGCGGTGATCCGCACCCCGGCCTCGGGGAGGGAGTCGGATTCGATCTGGCGGCGCAGGTCTTCCGCCACCTCCAGGGCCATCTGCTTGCCGGTGTTGATCAGCAGGATGGCGAACTCCTCGCCCCCGTAGCGGGCCACGGTGTCGCTCTTTCGCAAGGCCGCGGCCAGTCGGCCGGCGAACCAGACCAGCACCGCGTCGCCGGTCTGGTGGCCGTGGGCGTCGTTGACTTTCTTGAACAGGTCGATGTCCACCATCACCAGGCTGGCCGGCTCCTTGGGGTAGCGGGCCACCCGTTCCAGCTCGTCGGTTAGACGTTCGTTGAAATAGCGGCGGTTGTGGATGCCGGTCAAGTCGTCCTTGATCGAGACTTGCAGGGTCTGGGCGAAACGCTTGGCGTTGTTGACCGCCGATCCCGCCGTCTGGCCGATCAGGGTCAGCACGGTGATGGTGTGGTCGGGGATCGGTCGCTTGGAGAGGGAGTTGTCCACCAGCAGGATGCCTTCGACGTTCTCGGCGCTGCCCTCTTGAAACACCGGGCAGACCTGGCACTTGTGGAGCATCCGTTCCGGGTCGGGATCGCACTTGCGGCCTGAGATCAGCCAGCAGCGCAGCCAACGGTTGCCGTAGGCCGGGCACTGCTTCTGCCCGCAGGCGGTTATCTCCCAGCACGGCACACGTTTGCGGTTCATCACCGGGATGACCGCGAAGTGGGTGAGTTTCAGCGCCCCGGCGTAGGGGTCGCTCAGGACGATCTGGTTCCAGAGCGGGATGCCGGTGATCAGCGGCAGGGTGAGGATGAACTGGTCGGAGAGCGGGATGGTTATGGCCTCGATCTCGCGGGGGGCGAAGCCGCGGCTCAGCTTACCCTGGAGCAGGGCCTTCTGGTGCTTGACGAAGAAAAGCGCCAGCCGGTCGAAGTCGAAGACCTGAGCGGCCAGGGCGAAGAAGCGCCGCTCCACGGTGTCGGTGTCTAAGTCCTCGTGGATGGTGGCGAGCAGCTCCAGGATCTTGATGGTGTCGAGGGGCATGGCGGAAGGTTGGAGGTGAGGGGGCGAACGGTGGCAATCCCAGGAACTGGGGCACTATACCCGACCGGCGGTTAAATTGCCAGGTTCTTTGCCCGGGCATATCCGCAAGCAGGCGCCGTCAGCCCGTCCACAGGAGGCGGCAGATAAAGACCGCGCCCAGGAGGCCGGCGGCGTCGGCGCAGAGGGCGGCGGGCAGGGCGTGGCGGGTGCGGGTGATGCCGACGCTGCCGAAATAGACCGCCAGGACGTAGAAGGTGGTCTCGGTGGAACCCTGCATGGTGGAGACCAGAAAGGACAGGAAGCTGTCCGGGGCCTTGGCCACCAATTCCGACATCAGGGCGAAGGAGCCGCTGCCGGAGAGCGGACGGAGCAGGGCCACGGACAGGGCCTCGGCCGGCATCCCGATCCGGCTGGTTACGGGCGACAGGAGCCGGATGAGGAGGTCTAGGGCGCCGCTGGCCCTGAGCATGCCGATGGCCACGAAGATGGCCACCAGAAAGGGGATGATCCGCACCGTGGTGGCAAAGCCCTCCTTGGCGCCCTCGGTTGCTACCTCGTAGACCTTGACCCCCCGCAGGTGGCCATAGACCAGGAAGGCCACGATCAATAGCGGCGTCAGCCAGGCGGAGGCGGCGTTTAGCGCTGCGGGCGAGAGGCTTAAGGGACGGTGGCGGTAAAGTTGCCAGATCGCCCCCCCGGTCAGGGCCAGGAGGGTGGCGATGACGAGGAGTTTCTCCGGCGGGGCGGGGGGATGATGGCGGGGGCATTGGTCGCCGGCCTCGGCTGCCGGTAGAGAGGGCGGATCGGCGAGGGTGGCGAGGCCCTGGTCCGGGGTGGCCAGGAGCTTGCAGGCGGTGATGGCCACCAGGGTGGCCAGGAGGGTGGCCAGCAGGGTGGGGAGGAGGATGGCCGCCGGGGCGCTGGCCCCGGCCCCGGCCCGCACCGCGATGATGCTTAGGGGCAGGAGGGTGATGCTGGCGGTGTTTAGGGCCAGGAACAGGCACATGGCGTTGGTGGCGGTGCCCTTGTCGGCGGAGAGCCGGTCAAGCTCCTGCATGGCCTTGATCCCCAGGGGGGTGGCGGCGTTGCCCAGGCCCAGCAGGTTGGCGGCCAGGTTTAAGATCATGGCCGCCAGGGCCGGGTGATCGGCGGGGATCTCGGGGAAGAGCCGGGTCATGACCGGGCGCAGGCCCCGGGCCAGGGTGTGCATCAGTCCGCCGGTTTCGGCGATCTTGACCAGGCCCAGCCACAGGGCCATGGGGCCGATCAGCCCGATGGCCAGGGTCACCGCCTCCTTGGCCGAGGCGAAGACGGCCTGAGTGACCTCGGGCATCCGGCCGTTGTAGGCGGCGGTGACGGTGGCGGCGAGGATCATGGCCAGCCAGATGAGGTTGATGGCGGAGGGCTTGCGGGGCATGGCCGGGTTGGCTAAGGGTAAGGGTTTTCGGCAAGCCAGGAACGGGCAGGGAAGAGCGAGGGAGGCATGTTGACCGGATTAAAACCAGATCCGCTTTTTTGTCAAGCCCTGGCCCCGTCCCTTTGCCCTTACCCCTTGCCAAACCTTTCGGCGAGTGCTAAA
>JAJYJA010000199.1 GCA_021789795.1 Deltaproteobacteria bacterium
ATAGAGCCAATCGCCAAAATGTCAAGCTGACTTTCGGGGTCAGGTCTTGTAAACAAGCAATGCCTGAGGCCAGAACCAGGACGGCCCGCCGCCCGCGATCACGGCAAGGGGTAGTGTTGCCTCAAGAAGGCCGCCTCATCCTCGGCATTTTGCACCAGACCGTCGAGCCTGGCCTCCAGCAGGTGGTTCAAGATGGTGGCGTAGAGGGGGCCGGGCGGGTAGCCCATCTTTTTCAGTTCGGCGCCCTGGATGTGGGTGGCCTGGCGGCTTAACTCCGTGACGTAGAGCGACACCGCCCGTTTGCCGGATTTCCGCACCAGCAGCCCCATCAGGTGCAGCAGGCCCTCGGTGCTCAGGCCCTTGAGCAGCCAGTACACCTCGCTGGGCCGAAGCGGCGGCCCCTCGATGCCCGCCGCCGGGGCGTGCACCTCCGTCCCGCCGACCTCCCCGCCTTCGGATTCCGGCGCCCTCTTGTCGGCCAGGGCCCGGTGGTGCATGACCTTCAGGATCTTGCCCACCGCCAACTTCTCCTTGAGCAGTTCCTCCCGGTCCCGTTCGATCAACTCTAATTTGTCGCAGAAGTCTATCATCTGCCGCATTGATAGCCGGGAGGTCAAGGCAAGCATAAAGGTCTGCCACTGGCGGAAGGGCTCGTCGCGGTAGAGGAGTTTGTACCAGGCCACGCTGCGGTGGGTCTCGCGCAGGATGTTCTTCAGCCGCTGGTCGAGCTTCAAGGCCGGATGGAAGAAGCCCAACAGGTTGAAGCCGGCCATCCGGTAGATGGCGGGCTGGGGGTTCTCCTCGGCCAGGATGTACTTCAGTTCCTGGAAGAAACGCTTGCCGGAAAGGCGCCCGAACATCCCCTGCTTGATGGCGCTGCGGATCAGCCGCTCGGTGAACTTGCCGATCTTAAACCCCAAACGCTGTTCGAAACGGATGGCCCGGAAGATGCGGGTGGGGTCTTCCACGAAGCTTAAGTTGTGCAGCACCCGGATCTGCTGGTCGCGGAGGTCGTTTTGGCAGTTGAAGAAGTCCACCAGCAGCCCGAACTTCTCCGGGTTCAAGGCGATGGCCAGGGCGTTGATGGTGAAGTCGCGGCGGAAGAGATCGAGCTTGATCGAGCTCATCTCGATGGTCGGCAGGGCGGCGGGGTGCTCGTAATACTCAAGCCGGGCGGTGGCCACGTCGATCTTGAAGCCGTCCGGCAGCTTGACCACCGCGGTCTGGAACTTCTCGTGCGGGCGGATGACCCCGCCCAGACGACGGGCCAGCTCGGCGGCGAAGCGGATGCCGTCACCCTCGATGACGATATCCAGATCCAGGTTGCGGGTCTGGCGCAGCAGGTCGCGCACGAAGCCGCCCACCGCGTAGGCGGAGAATCCCATCTCCTTGGCCACCTCGCCGATGCTGCGCAGGAGGACGATCATCTCCTTGGACAGACAGCTCACCAGCACCTGGTTTAAGTTCCGCCGCCGGGCGCTGGACGGCTGCTCGTCCCGCTCCGGGTCGCCGGCGACGCCGGCCCGCTCCTTGACCAGCAGGTTCAAGAGGTCGGTGCGGGTGATCACCCCCAGCACCCGCTCATCCTCCACCACCGGGATAAAGCGCTGGCGGCGCTCGATGATCCGCTCCTGGATGTCGGCCAGGGTGGCGTCGGGCGACAGGGTGGCGAAATCGGTGGTCATGTAGTCGGTGACCGGCAGCCCGCCCAGGCCGTGGAAGATGGCCTTCTCCGCCACCCGCCGGGAGATCAGGCCCAGGGGCCGGCGCTCGGCGTCCAGCACCGGCAGCACGGTGACGCTGTAGCGGGTCAGGATGTCGTTGACCTTGGCGAGGCTGGTCTCGGGCGGCACCGAGATCACCGGCGCCGACATCAGCTCCCGGGCCAGGGAACGGGGTTGGACGTACCGGTGCAGCAGCCAGACCAGCTTCTCCTCCGCCTCCACCAGGGAGAGGTCGCGGATGGTGGCCGAGGCCGCCGAGGCGTGGCCGCCGCCCCCGAACTCAAGGGCGATGGCCCCGACGTTCACCTCCGGCACCCGGCTGCGGGCGATGAGATAGAGCCTGTCGCCCATCACCGCCAGGGCGAAGAGGGTGTTCAAGTTCTCGATGGCCATGAACTTGCGCACCAGGAGGGCAAACTCGTCGATATACTCGGGCAGGGCGATCCTGGCCACCACCACCGCCAACCCCTGGATGGTGTAGGTGGTGGCCGACTCGATCAGCCGGTTCAAGATGGTGAGCTCGGCGCTGGACAACTCCTGGACGATGAAGGGCGAGACCACGTTCAAGTTGGCGCCCTGGGAGAGCAGCCAGGCCGCCGCCTCCAGGTCGCGGGCGGTGGTGGTGTCGAACAGGAAGGAGCCGGTGTCCTCGTGGAGGGCCACGGTCAGCAGGGTGGCCTCCTCGGGCGGCAGGCTCAGCCCCCGCTCCCGGAACAACTCGACGAAGATGGTGGTGGTGGAGCCCACCGGCCGCACCTCCTCCAGTTCGCCGCGCAGGTCGTCGGGGGCGTCGGGGTGGTGGTCGTAGAGGTGGAGCGACAGGCCGGGGTTGACCAGGCAGCCGGCCAGCACCCCGATCCGGCTGGCCTGGCGGGTATCGACCACGATCAGCCGGGTCACCTGGGCCAGATCGATGTTCTTCAGCCGCTGGAAGGTGTAAACCAGGGCCGACTGCCGGAGGTAGTCACGGACGTTGCGTTCCTGGGAGCCGGGAAAGACCAGCTCCGCCTGGGGATAGAGCCGCTTGGCCGCCACCATGGCCGCCAGGCTGTCGAAATCGGCATTGAGGTGGGAGGTGATGATCTCCATGCGAGGCAGCGGGAAGCGCGGGCATCCGGCCCGCTTGACGATGCCGGCGGCGGCGGACCAGACGCCCGCGCCCCCGGTTAGGCGTCGGCGAAGTCGAGAGGGGGATTTTTAAGGTATTTCACAAACTTGCCCTTCTCGATAGCGTTGGTGTAGGCATCCTCGGCGGCGATCCAGCCCTTCTCCAGAAAATCAAGAATGGCGTCGTCTAAGGTCTGCATCCCGAACTTCTTGCCGGTCTGCATCACCGAGGGGATCTGAAAGGTCTTGCCCTCGCGGATTAAGTTGCGCACCGCCGGGGTGCAGATCAGGATCTCCAGGGCGGCGCAGCGGCCCTTCTTGTCGATGCGCTTGAACAGGGTCTGGGAGACCACCGCCTTCAAGGCGTCGGCCAGGGTGGAGCGCACCTGGGCCTGCTGGGTGGAGGGGAAGATCTCGATGATTCGGTCCACGGTCTTGGAGGCGTTTAGGGTGTGCAGGGTGCCGAAGACCAGGTGCCCGGTCATCGCCGCCTCCATGGCCAGGGCGATGGTCTCCAGATCGCGCATCTCGCCCACCAGGATGATGTCCGGGTCCTCGCGCAGCGCCCCGCGCAGGGCGGCGGCAAAGCTCTTGGTGTGGATACCCACCTCCCGGTGGTTGACGATGCACTTTTGGCTCTTGTGGACGAACTCGATGGGGTCTTCGATGGTCAGGATGTGGTCTCGCCGGGTCTTGTTGGCCTCGTCAACTATGGCGGCCAGGGTGGTGGACTTACCGCTGCCGGTGGGGCCGGTGACCAGCACCATGCCCTTGGGCAACGAGGACAACCTCGACACCACCCCCGGCAGGCCAAGCTGCTCGCAGGTCAGGATGTTGCTCGGGATCTCGCGGAACACCGCCCCGATCCCGTACTTCTGCATGAACAGGTTGCCCCTGTAGCGGGCTAGCCCCGGGATCTCGTAGCCGAAGTCCACGTCCCCGGTCTCCTCGAAGGCCTTGACCTTGTCCTCGGTGACGATCTCGTAGAGCAGGGCGCGCAGGGCGTCGTTGTCCAGCATGTTGTACTTGATCTTCTCCATCTCCCCCCGGATGCGCAGGATGGGCTGCTGACCGGCGACCATGTGCAGGTCGGAGGCCCCCTGTTCGTGCATCAGGCGGAAAAAGGCGTCGATTTGGGCCATGAAACTCCTCCCTCTGTTTCGTTAACCTTGCCGTAACTATCCAGCCGCACCCCATCTGCTTTGTCACCAGCCGGCTCACATACCGAAAGTATAGCTCGCCGGCTGGTTTCGCGCATCTGGGGCGCGGCTGAATAGTTACTGTTCCCAGTAGATGTCAATTCTGATGATCTCGCAAAAAGGTAGCCGATGGCTAAGCAAAAGGGCCGATATACAAGGCGCGGGGTGTGTTTGGCGAGTGAGGC
>JAJYJA010000200.1 GCA_021789795.1 Deltaproteobacteria bacterium
ATGGCTTAAAGCCGCCCCGCAGTAGATCGGTCTTTTTGCGACGCCATCAGGGTTGATGATCTCGTCAAATCAAAAGGGAGCCGATGGCTAAGCAAAAGGGCCGAGATACAAGGCGCGGGGTAGGGTTGGCGAGTGAGGCCATACCTCCGGTATGCCGAACAAGCCAAACCGCCCCGCAACGCAGTAGATCGGTTTTTTTGCGACGCCATCAGGGTTGGGGCGAGGGGGCGATCCCCATCACCTCGAACTGCCGGGAGCCGCCCGGGGTCTGAATCACCACCTCGTCGCCCACCGTCTTGCCCAGCAATCCCCGGCCCAGGGGAGACAACACCGAGATGCTGCCCCGCTTGACATCCGACTCGTCGGGGCCCAGCAGTGAATACTGCACCTCGGTGTCGGTGTCGAGATCAAGCAGGGAGACCTGGGCCCCGAACACCACCCGGTCGCTGTTCAACACCGTGCAGTCGATGACCTCGGCCCGGCCCAGCTTGTCCTTCAGTTCCATGATCCGGCCCTCGATGTGGCCCTGGCGTTCCTTGGCGGCGTGATACTCGGCGTTCTCCTTCAGGTCGCCGTGACCCCTGGCCACCTCGATGGCCTTGATCACCTCGATGCGCTCCTTCCGCTCCAGCCGACTCAACTCGTCGCGCATCTTCTGGTACCCGGTTTTCGACATCGGCACTCGCTCCATCCTTCCTCTCCTCTTCTGGCGCCTCAGTTCCGCGCCCGGCAAAATAAAACAGCCACTGCCTCGATCGCTCTCGGCAATGGCTGGCAATGGTCAACCGCTCTCTAATCGCTACCGTTGGCGCGCTTTTAGGTACGGATCTTCTTTTTCTCGGAATCGACCTCAACTGGCCGACAGGCGTCATCCCGTCAGGAGACGAAGAGTCCCAGCCTGGGCATCAGCCGCCCGGCCAGGAAAATTACCGCCAACATGCCGATAACCTTGACTACCTCCCGCCATCCCGCCATGATCCGCGCCTCCTTGTCGTGGCTGCCTGCTGCCAACGGGCCGAAGGATACCAGAAAAAATTCTGGAAGGCAACGGCCAACTACGACCCGTTCCCCTGCCGCCGCAGAGGCCGCCCCGGGCCAGAAGGGCGGCTATGGTGGTGGCTGCCCTGGGCACCAAAAGCCAGCGCCCCGTCCCGGCTTCATGCCGCAGGACGGGGCGCTGGCTTTTAGGGGGTGGCGGCAGGGCCGGCCAGGTTTAGATCTTCTGCAGCGAGGGCACGATCTTGTTGATCCCCCAGAAGATGAGGAAGGGGGCGGCGGCCACGGTCAGGGCCCCGAACAGTCCCTCTTTGTAGGTCTCCAGGCTGTGGGGGATGATCGGCATCTTGTAGTGCATGAAGCCCTCGAAGGACAGCGAGAAGGCCTGGCCGCCGATCACCACGTTCCAACGCATCATGAATACCCCGAACAGCACCAGCACCAGGGCCAGAATCATGCGTTTGATAGAGGGCCGGGGGATAAGCAGCAGGATGAAGGGGATCAGGTTGCCGCAGCCGTACTGCAGGATGAAGATGTTGATGAAGTCGTCGTGAAACATCACCGAGCGCAGGATGTCCCAGGACTTCATGGCCGTGTAGCCGCGAAAGATCAGATCGAGCAGTTCCAGGGAGATGGCCGCGACCAGGAAGCTCAGCAGGTAGCGGCTGGTCTTGGTGATGACATCCATCTCCACCCCGCCCAGTTCCTTCACCGACTCGTCCCCCCGGCCCTTGGCCAGGGTCGCCTGTAGTTTCTTGTACTCCATGATGATGATGTAGGTCAGCATGCAGAGGGCGATGCCCGAGACCACGGCGCTCATGATGAAGATGACCGGCATCAGCGGCGACATCCACAGGGCGTTGGCCTTGACCGAGCCGAAGATGAAGCCGGCGTAGCCGTGCAGGAAGCAGGCCACCGGGATGCCGATGGCGGCCAGGATCTTGACCCCCTTTTTGTCGATGGCCAGGGCCGGCTCGCTGACATCGAAGGCCCCCAGGGTGAGCAGGTTGTAGAGGAGGCGCTTGGCCTGGTTGCCAAATCCCGGCTGGTCGCGCAGGGCGATGGACTGCTCCACGAAGTAGCGGCGATAGACAAACCAGATCTCGCTCATGACGATCATGGCGTAGGTGGAGAAGACAATGCCGAAGGCGGCGATGGCGGAGGTGAAGTGGGGGGTGAACATAACGTTGATGCCCCGGAAGGGGTGCTGGAGGTGAAACTCAAGGGGCAGCATGGCGGTGGGCAAAAGCGCCAGGGAGAAGACCAGCGAGAAGCGGGCAATCCCTTGCAGGTCCTTCTGCCCGAAGACGTGGTACAGGGAGGAGAGCACGAAGGCGCCGGCCACCAGACCGGTCATGTAGGGGTACATGACGATCTGGATGCTCCAGTAGATGAACTCGTTGGGATAGACAAAGAGGTCTTTTACCGTCCAGTCTAAGCCGTGGACAATCAGTTGTTCCGTCATGGTCTCACCTCACTCTCTCGTCAAAGCCGATGTAATAGACTTGCGGCTTGGTGCCGTATTCGGACTTCAGCACCGCCACCCGCTGGGTCATGATGATCTTGGTTACCGGGTCGGAGGGGTCTTTCAGGTTGCCGATCTGCCGCGCCCCGAAGGGGCAGGCCTGGACGCAGGCGGTCTTCAGCCCTTTGCTGATCCGGTGGTAGCAGAAGGTGCACTTCTCGGCGGTCTTGTAAACCGGGTGGAAGAAACGCACCCCGTAGGGGCAGGCCATGATGCAGTAGCCGCAGCCGATGCACCAGCTGCGATCCACCAGCACCACCCCGTCATCGGTCTGGAAGGTGGCGCCCACCGGACAGACCTGGACGCAGGCCGGGTTGCTGCACTGGTTGCAGAGCTTGGGCACGAAGAAGGCCTGGGTGATCTCGTCCGCCGGGATCACCTCGTCCCTGATCTTGGGGCTGGTGAAGCCGTCCCGGCCCCCCTTGGGGGTGTCGATGTGGGATTTGCCGTCCCTGGTGATCACGTAACGCTCCACCCAGGTGCGGGTGACCGGGGCGTCGTAGGGCACCTCGTTCTCCAGCTTGCAGGCCTTGACGCAGAGGCCGCAGCCCACGCATTTTTCAGTGTCCACCACAAAGGCCCAGCGTACCTTGTCGTTGCCTATTGAGGCGTGGGCCTCCGCCGGGGAGAGCATCTTCAGGGCGGAGAGGGGCAGGGCGGCGGCCAGGCCGCCGGCCAGGGCCGTCTTAACGAATTTCCGTCGGCTGGGGTTCATTTCATGTCCTCCAGGTTGGGATGGTGGGGATTGTGGCAATCGACGCAGGCCTGCCTGGGGTTGTGCTCGTCCGGGTCGATGCCGGGGATGGAGGCCCGGTTGGTGCCTGGGTAGGGGAGCAGGGCGTGGCAGCGCAGGCACAGGCCCCGGCTCCGGTCGATCGTCAGCTTGGGGGGATTGTCCGGGTGGTCGATGGCCGGGCCGTGACAGTTCTCGCACTGGATGATCTTATGGGGAGAGGCCATGATCGCCTTTTCCTTGTCCTCATGGCAGTCCTGGCAGTACTCCCGGCCCCGGTACTTGACCTTGACCGCCTTCCAGTAGGCGATCGCGCCCTTGCGGTAAAACCCGTAGGTGAAGTTTCTGCCGTTCACCCCGAAGTCCGAGGGCACCACGTTCGCCCGCACCGTAAGCAGCAGGGCGACGGCGCCCCCAGCCACCAGGAACGGGCGCCAGGCATGGTTTTTCATACCTACCTCCTTGTCGGTAAAGTTGAAATGGGTTGAGGGTGGACGTTTCAGGGCCGTCCACGATTTAGGGTTGACAATTGCCGTGGTTTGTGTAACAGGATGATACTACATCGTAGGACTTTAGCGGCAAAATAAATGGGTGGTTTGATTTGCGCAAGCATTAAATTGGCGATCCGGCAAAAAAATTATTGGCCCAACGCCAGAAAGGGATGCCGGTATATAAATGTTGAATATGGGTAGTTATGGCTTGGTGATACATCGTGGCAATGGCGCCCGCCGTCGCCGTCCTCCATTTTGAAATCGCGGCAGGACGGATCCAGAAACCAAGAGAGAGCCGATGAAGGAACTAAGGACATTGGAGGAACGGGTCAACTGGCTGGCCGAGGAACTGTTGTTCACCAACGAGCGGCTGGCCAGCCTGCGGCAGCGGATCGAGGCGGTGGAGCAGGGCC
>JAJYJA010000024.1 GCA_021789795.1 Deltaproteobacteria bacterium
CCGATCACGAAGCCAAGGGCGGCGGTGCTTGAGCGGTTGACGCCGTAAGTGGCGTTGCCGTGGGCGGAGCTGGAGTACCAGCCGGCGGCGGCCAGGGGCGAGGTGGAGAGCAGCAGCCAAGCCGCCGCGACCATCGCCAGTCCGGTGCGGGACGGCCAGCGAATTAAGCCCAACCAAGGTCGGATCATGGGATCACCTCCAGGCCCAGGGGCCGGGCGGGCAGTTCGATCCTGGCGGCCAGCTTGCGGTCGGTGATGCTGACCGCCACCACCCCGTCCCCCCGGATGTCGTTGGCGTAGAGCCAGTTGTGCTCGGCGGAGACCGCCATTTCCGCCGGGCCGCCGCCCACCTGGATCTCCCGCATCACCGTCAACTGCCCTGGCAGCAGGGCGGTGATGCTGCCGCCCTCGGTGTTGGCCGCGTAGATGGTGCGGTCATAGGCCAGGAGCCGGGTGGGGCCCAAACCCACCGGCTGGGTGAGGGGGGCGCCGCCGCCCAGGTCGATGACCCCCACCGAGCCGGCCTTGGCCTCGGCCAGGTAGAGCCGTTGCTGGTAGCTGATTATGCCGCTAGGCCCGCCACCCGCCGGAATGGTCTGCCGCACCTGGAGGCTTTCCGGGTCGAGCAGAAAGATATCCGGGGAAAGCTCGGAGGAGACGGCGAGCCGGCCCAGGTCGTCCAGGAGGGCCGCGAAGTCAGGCCGCACCCCGATCCGGCCCTGGGCCGCCAGGCTGCCGGAGTCGAGGCGCAGCCGGTAGATGGCCTCGGTCTTGCGGTCGAGGAGAAAGGCGTTGCCGCCCGCCTGGTCGATGGTCATGAACGACAGGTCGGCGGCCAGGGGGACGCGGAACCGATCCCGGATCTGGCCGGTGGAGAGCGAAAGCACGTCGATCGTCCCCTGGTCGCGGGCCAGGACGTAGAGGAGGTCGCGATCCTTGAAGGCCTTGAGATAGGTGGGCCGGCCCGGCACCCCCCACGAGCCGCAGACCCGGTTCTGGTCGGTGCGGATGAGGTAGATGGTGTTGAGCGTCGGGCAGGAGGCCAGGGCCAGGCCGCTGGTCAAGGGCACCTGTTGTTTGGTTAGGCGCATGGCCGGAATAAAGTCTGGTGATTTTGACAGGGAGGCGGTGACGTCCCAGCGCAGGAAGAACGAGACGCTGTCCCCCTCCCGCAGCTCAACCCCCTTGGCCAGGGGGAACTCCGTCTCCGGCGCCAATACCCTAAGCGCCGTCCGGCGGCCGCCCTCGACTAGGGTTACGCTGTCGAAACGGCAGCGCACCGCGGAGCAGATCCCGGCCTGAACCTCGCCGTGCCCCAGCAGCACCCCCTGGGCGGCCTGGGTGGAGGAGATGGCCAGCGGCTTGGCGAGCAGGGGAGTCCAGCGCCCGGCGCACAAAACCTCGGCGGACTGAAGCTCGGCCCGCGTCTCGACCCCGGCCCTGGTCTGGCCGGCGTCGGTGTCGTTTAGGAACAGGGTAATCTGGGGCCGGGAGGAGGCCTGCGTCTCGTCCCGGGCCTTGGGGGCCGCGGACGGCTGGCTGCGGAAATCGCCCACCTGGATGCAGCCGGTCAGGAGGAGAAGCAGGGCGAGCGGCAGGAGGGCGGGCGGACGGCGGCTGGTCATGGTCTTGACCCTCACTGTTTCGAGGTGTGGCAATAGCCGCAGCCGTTGCTCCAGCTCCCGGCGGTGCCGCGGTAGTCCCAGCGCAGGCTGGCGTAGTAGGGGGTGGCGTGGGCCTCATGGCAGGAGAGGCACATGACGATCCGGTTGCTGCTGGCAGAGACATCGCTGCCGCTGGCGGTGGGCACCGAGGTGCTGGCCAGGGGCGCGTTGACGTTGTAGGTGGCGGTGGTGGAGTCGTAATCGACGCTGCCGGCGGGCGAGGCGCCGTCCAAGGGCATGGTGACGTCCACCGGATGCCGGATCCAGGGGCTGGCGAAACCCGAGTCCCTGGCCACCCCCTCGATGTTCCCCGCGCCGCTGTGGAAGATGCCGTGGCACTCGGCGCAGAAGTAGCTGATGGTCTGTACGTCCTGGGGTAGGTCGGCGGTGCGGGCGGCGCCGTAATAGACGTTGTGGGTGGTGGCGGTCTTGGCGAACTCCCAGTGGCTGTCCTCGTAGCCCTTGATCCGGTACAGGAAACGGTAGCTGCTGCCGGTGTCGGTGGGGTTAATGAACTGTCCCGGATTGCTTGGCGGCGGGTGGTGATGGGCCCCGTGCATGTCGTTGTCGTAATGGCCGCCGTGGCAGCCCCAGGTGCCGTCGCAGTTTAACTGGCTGCTGGTCCAGGTGGCGGAGGCCGCCCCACCGCCCACCTGGTCGTTGGCGGCGAAGCCCACCTTCCAGCCCGGCGGGGTGACCACGGCCGGGGGGCCGATTCCCACCGGGTTGTGACCGTTGGCCGGGGTCAAGGACGAAAAGTAGAAGTTGCCGCCCGCCAGGGCCCCGGTCAGGTCCGAGACCCCGGTGGTCAGGACATAGGGGGTGGCGCCGGAGGCGCTGTTGGTGCCGGTGTGGCAGCCCAGGCAGTCGCTGGTGGTCAGCCAGCGGTTGGGCGTCTGGGCGATCCCCTGTTTGCTGGCGTGCATGATGTGACAGCTTCCGCAGGGCCCGGTGACCATTCCCAGGCAGTTAACTGGCATAATAAATAGACAAAAAACAACAATTGTGGCTCTGCGCCCCCTGAAGTCCCGGCGGGAAGCGGCCTTGTTGGGCTCACGGTTGAAAGACGCTGACCCGGCCATTGCCCTCATCCACCACGCACACCCTGCCCCAGGGGTCGATCTGTATCTCGGCGGGGTAGGAGAGTCCCCCCGCCGGCTGCTCCGCCCCCAGATGGCGCCCCGTAAGGCGTCCGTCGGCCAGATAACTGGCCACCGTGCCGGTGTGCCGCTCCAGCACCAGGAGGCCGCCCTCGCCATCCACCGCCAGGGAGACCGGGAACTCGGGGGCTGGGGTCAAGGCGATCTTCCGGGCCAGCGTCCCCTGTGCGTCGAAGACCAGCACCTCGTGGCCCAACTGGGGCAGGGCGTACAACTCGTCCCCCTTGAAACTGAAATCGGCGAACCCGGCCCGGCAGCCGGGGCAGGCGATCCGGCCCGTCACCTGGAAGTTGTCGTCCAGGGTCATGAGGCCGCCGCTGGCCTGGTCCAGCACGTACAGGCGCCCACCGTGCAGCTTCAGGCGCCGGGGGGCCAGCCTCCGGCCCTGGTATTCCAAGGCGTGGGGGGTGACGGACCGGGCCTTGAGATTGATCTCGGTCACGGTGTCCCGGCCCTTCTCCAGCACCAGCAGCCGTCCGTCCGTAAGTCTCGTCAGGTCGATCGGCTTCTTCAAGGCCCCGCCGGCGTTGAAGGCTTGCCGGAACTGGCCGTCCTTGGCGAAGGAGACCAGCCGGTCGTGGCCGCTGTCGGTGACGTAGTAGCGTTCGTTCTGGGCGTCGATAAAGAGGCCGAGCGGCCTTAAAAGGTGCCCGCCCGTCTGGTCGGCGGCCAGGGAGAACAGATGTTTCCAGCCTGGGCCGTCCGCCGCCGCCAGCCGGGTAATGGCGAGGAGCAGGGCCGTGGCCAGGAGGGCGGGCGGGATGATTTTTTTAATCCGCATGTTGGTAACCGCCGGGCTGTAACCGGCTCAAGCTCAGTAGTTGTGGCAGGGCTCGCACAGGTCTTTTTCTCCGTCCCGTTTCAACTGGTAGGGAAAGTCCGTGCCCTTGGGGTCGTGACAGGTGACGCAGGTGAGCGGCTGGCCGTTTCTAGGGTCCAGCACCTTGCCGCCCACCGGATGGGTGAAGGTGCCCTGGTTCTTGTGGCAGCCGGTGCACACGGAGTTGCCGTCGCCTTTCAGCATCGCCGGGGCGTCTCCGCCGTGGCCGGCGTGGCAGGTGAGACAGTTGCCCATCTTGGGGTGGCGTGAGGCCTTGCCCTGGTGCCGGAGATAGCTGTCCTGATGGCAGGAGAGGCAGACCTGGCTGGGCGTCCCGGCCAGCAGGTTCTTGTCGTTGCCGGCGTGGGGGCTGTGGCAGACTACGCAGGCGTTGCCGTCCTGGTGGTCGGTCAGATGGTTGTGGGTTAGGGTGTAATCCTTGGCCACCGCCGGGTGGCAGGAAAGGCAGACCTGGGTCGCGACCGGCCGGTCGCCCTGGTGGCAGGGGTCGCAGCCCGTCTTGAAGGGGGGATGCAGCACCGGCCGCAGCATCGACTTGTCTTTGCCGCCGTGCGGGTTGTGGCAGGTCAGGCAGCCGTTGACCGCCATCGGGAAGCGGTGCGCGCCGCGGAGGCTGTTCTCGGTGTGGCAGGAGAGACAGAGCTTTTTGTCTTCTGCCTTCAGCAGTTGCGGGGAGTCGGCGCCGTGCGCCAGGTGGCAGGCGGTGCATTGACCCTGCTGGAACGGGGGGTGGGGATAGCGATAGTCCTGTTTCTGATCCGGGTGGCAGGAGAAGCAGGCCTGGGCCAGGCCCTTAGACAACAGGGCCTGGTTGTCGGCGGAGTGGGGGGCGTGACAGCCGGTGCATTGACCTTCCCGCACCGGCTGGTGGATGAACTTCCGGTTGGCCGCCACCTGCGGGTGACACCCCTGGCAGAGCTTGCCCGCCTTGACCGGCAACAGGCCCTTGTTTTTTGAGGTGTGAGGGTTATGGCAGACCCCGCAGCCCTTGTCTCGCACCGGGGCGTGCACCACCCGGCCCTCGAAGCCCTGGCGCTGGTGGCAGGTGAAGCAGACCGAGGAGGCGGCCAGGGTGGCCTGGGGCCGGGCGCCGTCCGCCGGGTGGCAGGCCTGGCATTTCCGCTCCTTAAACGGCTGGTGCGGCTGGGGATAGAGCAGGCCGCCGCCGGTCACGCCATGGGGGTCGTGGCACTTCTGGCAACTGCTAGGCCCCGGCAATAGGCCCTGATGCTTGGCCCGCAACTGGGACTCGGACAGGGGGTGGCAACCCAGGCAGAGCCCCTGGCGCTGGTCTTTCAGCAGTCCGGCGGCGGGGGCGGCGTGGGGCTGGTGGCAGTTGGTGCAGCCGGTGGCCGCCGCCGGGTGGGGCTGGCCCGACTTCCAATCCTTGGAGATCTCTTGGTGACACTTCAGGCACAGGGTGGGCTGCGGGTCTTTCGCGTCTCCGGGGAGGGCCGAGCCGTGGGGGGCGTGGCAGGCGGTGCAATTTAAGTCGGCGAAGGGCTTATGCTTGACCCCGCTCGCGGCGGCCGGATTGGACGACGGGTGGCAGGAGAGACAGAGCTGGCCGGGGCCGGCGGCGGTCAGAGAGGGGCCGTCGCTGGCGTGGGGGGCGTGGCAGGTCAGGCACTGGCCCTGGGCGAAGGGTGCGTGCCGGGTGGCCTCGGTCTTGGTCTGGGCGTGGCAGGTCAGGCAGAGCTGCCCCTGGGCCACCGGGGCCTTGAGCATCGCCGGGCCCGTGCCGCCGTGCGGCTTATGGCACTGGCCGCAACGGCCATCGGCGAACGGCCGATGCTGGCTGGCCTGCTGGCGCTGGCGGGCGGTGCTCTGGTGGCAGGAGAGGCAGACCGGGCCCTCGACGCCGCGTAAAAGGTGCCGGCGTTTGGCGTCGTGGGGGGCGTGGCAGCGCAGGCATTGCCAGCCCGGATCCGAGCTGTGGGCGCCCAGGCCCTGATGACAGCCCTGGCACAAACCGTTGCCCGCCGTCTTCAGCAGCCCCTGGCCCTGGGCGGTGTGCCCCTGGTGGCAGGCCAGGCAGTCGCCGTCCTTAAACGGTTTATGCTCGGAGGCCGGTTTGCCTCCCTGGGGCTGGGGAGCGGGGTGGCATGACCGGCAGACGGTGGCCACCTGGTGGCGCAGCATGGCGGGGAAATCGCTGGCGTGGGCGGCGTGGCAAGTCAGGCACTTGCGGGCCCGGTAGGGGGGGTGAACGTCCTGTCCCCCCGCCGCCTTGGGTGGATGACAGTCGAGACAGAGGCGGTTGGCGTCCTTGAGCAGCCCGCCCTGGGGGCCGTGGCAGGAGGCGCATTTGCCCTCTTGCGCCGGACGGTGGAAGTTTTTCTTAAGTAAGGCCGGGTTGTCGGCCCCGTGGGGGGTGTGGCAGCCGCTGCAACGGCGGGCCGGCGTCAGGCCGTGATGCTTCTGAACAAAGGCGGGGGCGGTCTGATCGTGACAGCCGCCGCACAGCTCGGCTTCCGGTTTGATAAGGAGATTGGGCTGGTCGCTGGCGTGGGCGAGATGACAGGTGGCGCAGCCTTGAGCCACGGGCGGATGGGCCACCTGGCGGTTGAACTGCCGGCGGTCGTGGCAGGTTAGACACAGCTCCGCCTCCGGCTTGACCAGCAGTTTGGGGGTTTCGGCGTGGTGCGGCCGGTGACAGGCCTGGCAGCGGCCCTGGGCGAAGGGCTGGTGCGCCAGCGGTTTGGCGGCCTCCTTGGCCAGGGCGGGATGGCAGGTGTAGCACAGGTCGGGGGCCGGCAGGCGTAACTGCACCCCGCCGATCAACCCGTGGGGCAGGTGGCAGGCGGCGCAGGCCCCCTCCGCCACCGGACGGTGCACCACCCCGCTGGCGAATTTCTGCTTCATTTCGGGATGGCAGTCGAGGCAGCTCCTTTTGGGCCGCGGCCCCGCGCCCCCGCCTCCGCCCGGCAGGCTGGGGAGGCAGGAGGCAAGCAAAACAGAGGGCAGCAGACAGAGGGCAGTAAACAGAAGGCGGCTTAATTGCCCTCTCCCCGGCCTCTGCCCCCTGGCTTCCGTCTTTTGTTTTTCGCCTTCGGTACCCATCGTCATTCCGCCGCCTTTATCTCCGACCAAACCTGGTCGTTTACGGTTATTTTAGAACGCTCTTTCAAGGATTGCACGAGGTTGTTCCGGCCCGCAGCCCGCTTGACGGCCAGGGCCTTGTCGGTGGCCGTCTGTTTTTCCTGGGCGAAGGAATCCTCTCCCGCCGGTTGGCGATCGGCCAGCCGCACCAGGGAGAACTCTCCGCCGCCGCTGGCAAAGGGCTGGCTTAGACCGCCGGGCGGGAGGCCGACAATCGCCTGGCGCACCTCGGGGCTCAGGTGGCTTACGGGGACGGCGGTCTGACCGGCAACCGTAAGCCGCACCTTGGCCCCCTTGGCCGCCCGCTCCAGGTCGCCGTCGGTGATCGCCTGGCTCCAGACCCCGCGGATGGCCGCCTCGGTGCCGCTTAGCACCTCGACCCGCACCAGCTCCTGGTGCTTGAAGTCGTCGGGATGGGCGTCGTAGTAGGCCTTGGCCTCGGCCTCACCCACCTTGACCTGGCCCAGCATCCGCTTCTCCAGTTCCCGGGCCAGGAGGTTCTGGCGGTAGAACTGGTACTCCCACTTCAGGGGTGGCTGCCGCTCGTAGTGCCGATCCAAGGCCTCCCAGGATACCACGCTGTTGGCGATCATGGTGTTGGCGAGCGCCTCCTTGACCGCCATCTGGGCCTGGAGGTCGGCGGGCGGCTTAGGGCTGATCTCGGCCCCTCGGTGGTACTGGGCCAGGAAATAGGCCGTCGTCACCTTGCTCCGCGTGGAGGAGATCACCACCTGCCCTTGGTCGTTGGCCTGGGGATGGGCCAGATCGATCTTGGTGAGCGCCTGGCGGTCGATTACTACCTGGTATTTTTTACGCAGTTGGTCAATCAGCTTCCTGGTCAGCTCGTCCTCGCGGCGTTTTTCGAGGTCGACCCGGATGCCGTCCTTGACCTTCTGGTAGTCGGAGGGGTCAGAGCCCTCGACCTTGGCGAGGAACAAGATACCGGTTTTTTCGCCCAGGGGCAAGGGGCCGACCAGGGCTCCGGGCTGGGCCCGTTCGAGCAAGGGCCGCCACTCGTCCCGGGTGCGGAAGGGCCTGAGCCACTGGGGATGGCGGAGGGTGAAGGCCGGGTGGCCCTGGCCGTCGGCCAGCTCCTTGAGCCGGTTCTGGTCGATGGGTTGCTTGCCGTGGGCGTCCATGAAGGCCTGGGCCTGATCCTGGCCCGCGAACTCCAGCGGGATCACCAGCCGCCGGGGCAGGTAGCGGCGTTCGTAGCTGGCCTTGATCTCGTCCTCGCTGACCGTGGCCTGGGCCGCGATCTCCTGGCGCTTTAGGGCCATAAGCGCCCGCACCTCCAGAAATACCCGCATCTTGTGCCGGTAATGAGGCAGGGTGTCAAGCTCCATGCGCGCACCTTCCCTGGCCAGGAGCAGCCAGTCGAGGTAGGGCTCGACGCCTGCGGGGCGCTGGGAGGGGTCGTCCCGCCAGTTCTCCCACCAGTGTTGGAAGTCGGCGGGGAAATAAGCCTGCCCGTCGATCACCAGCAGCGGTTGCGATGCCGCCGCCGTAAGCGGCGTCGCCGGGGCAAACGCGGCCCAGGCCAGGATTAACAGGCAGAGGCGGCTTAAGAGGCGCATGGGGTCAGGCCGTGGGCCTGCCAGAGGTCGAGGATCTCGTCCGCGACCAGGGCGGCTAGGGAGGTCATGGTGTTCACCAGTCCAAAGTGCATGATTTTTCGATAATCCTCCCCGCTTCGGCGGTGGTAGGTGGTTAGCATGGGTTTGTCGGCGCCCGCCGGGGTCAAGGTCAGGTTGACCGCCAGCACCGGCTTGGTTTCCTTGGCGCCCCGGTTCTCCCGCATGGTGATGATCTCGCCCGAGATCAGGGCGTCGGCCTTTAAGCGGTCGGCGAGCACCAGGGTCTGCTCGTGGCTGGGGGCGCTCCTGGGGTTGATTCGCAACTGGCGGTAGATGGCCCGGATGTCGCCCTCCTGGATGACGGTGAATCCTGGGCGCTGGTTCAATTCGGCCATGAAGATCCGGTAGAAGATGGTGCCGCCCTGGATAAAATCGGTGTGGTTGAGCAGGGGTAGCACCGCGATCCGGCACATTGGCTTTTCGGGGGCGGCGGTCAACTGGGTGAACACCGGGCCCGAGGAGGCCAGACACCCCGGCAGGGCGAGGAGCAGCAAGGCCCAGAGTAGGGAGGAGAAGGGGCGGCCCGGCGAGATCGGGACTAGAAATCGCTTTGCCATCCGCCTTGGGCCTTGGGGGCGGCCTTGCCCGTCCCGCCCCCGGTCTTGGTTTTGGTCAGGGCCTGGAGATCGGCGATCTTGCGCCTGGACTCGTCGCCCAAGGCGTCGCGCACCACCAGCAGGCAGCCGATGCCGCCCGGGGAGCGGGTCGGGTCGAGTCTGGGGAGGGCAAAGCGGGCCGGTAGCCCCTGGCCCTCGAAGGTGCCCAGACTTACGTTGTCCGCTGACCACAGTTCCAGCCGCCAGTAGGTGATCCGCATCCCGTCCCTGGGGGTGAGGCGTGCCTTAAGCGGCTGGTTGGGTTGGCCGGCCAGGGTCAGGTTCGCCCCCGGCTGGGCGGGCAGGAGCAGCACCGCCTCCTGGGCCTCGCCCAGGTTGCCGGCCAGGTCCCAGACCTTGAGCCGCGCCAGGTAGCGACCGGGATCGGCCCGGGCCCCGCGCTGGTTCTGACCCCGCCAGATCAGCTCGGCCGGCGGCTGGCCGGTGCCTTGATCCCGCGCCACGATCAGGTCGCCAGGCCCAGTCACCAGGAACTCCCACTGGCCGATGGGCTCGGGCCGGTCGAGGCATACGGGCAGGGCCAGCTCCGAGCGGAAGGCGGCCAGGCCCTCGACCTTCGGCCCTTCCGGGCTCTTGAAGCGCACCGAGGGCGGGACGCTATCGACCACGTAGGAGCCGACGTAGGTCTCGTCCTGCCGCCCCGAGGGCCACTCCAGGATCAGGCTGACCGGATATTCGGCGTCCTGGGGGGCGCCGCTCCAGATGCCGTTGATGATTCGGCCGTCGGGGGCGTTCATCGCCACCTTTAGAGGACGGCCGTTTTTGTCGTCCGAGCCGATCCAGGAAACCTGGTAATAAACCCCATCGTCGGTGGTGGCCATGTGGATGCGGCTGCCGACCCGGATGAACACCCGGGCCTGGGCCAGGTTCTGTTTGACCTTGAAGTGGATGGTGCACTTGACCTCCTGGCCGGGCCGCACCCGTTTGGGGGTGAAGAAAACCGAATCCACCTCCAGGCCGCCCCCCGCCTCCGGGCCGGTCTGGGCCTCAGCCAATTGGGCCGCCAGGCGGTCGTCGGGCGGCCAACTGGCAAAAAGCTCCCGCTCCAACTCGCCCTGTAGGTCACCCATGCCGGTGGGGGCGTGGATCCCCAGCAGCCGCTGGCCGTCGAGCAGGCTCAACCCCTTGTCGCTCGCCCAGATGGTCTGGGCGTCGGCGGTGCGGATCAGAGAGACCATGAGGCCCAGGGCCCCTGCCTGGTCGTCCTTTTGGCACACGGAGCCGAGCAGGATCAGGTCTGCCTTAAGCTCGGCCTTGGCCGCCGTGATGTCCTCGCTGGGCAGCGCCCCCAGCATCCGGAGGCGATGTCTGGTCATAAAGTCGTCCAGCTCCTGGGAGGAGATCACCGTCAGTCCCCGGCGGGCCATCTCCTCCCGGAGGAACTCGGTCATCGGTTGGCTTAGGCTGTTGAAGGCGGAACTCAAGTCATCGACCGGAAACACCGCCACGGTAATGGCCTCGGCGGGGAGCGCGGCCGTCAGGTTTAAGAGCAGGGCCCAGGCGGCCAGGATGAGCGCCAGCTGCAGCCTGGAGATGATGACGGCGCCCCAAGGCCGAGCTGCGGCGTCCCCGTCCAACAGCAGCGGGGATTGAACAGCATTGCGAGCCAACCCGCCCCTCGCCGCGGTAGCTCGGATTTTTGGCGACGCCATCATAGGGTTATTCCGGCCAATCGCTGGTGCCGCCCGCCGCCGGGGCGGGGGCGACGGGGGCGGGATTGCCAGCCGGGGCCGGCGGGGAGGCCGGGGCGGACGACGAAGAGGAGGTGTCTCCCGGCGGCGGACTGGCAGGGGTGGCGCCCGTTTCCGGGGCCGGGGCCATGTCACTTGCCGGGCCTGAGGCGGCAGGGGGCGGAATGGCCGCCGCTGGGGACGCTTCCGGGGCCGGCGGGCCGGCGGGGGCAGAATTGTCGGGAGCCGGGGCGGGCGTCAGATCGGAAGCCGGGCCCGCCGCCGGGGTCGCCGCTGGCGGTGGTTCCGGGGCCGTCCCGCCGGGGCCGGGATTGGCGGCGGGCGAGGCGGCCCCGGAACCCGCATCCGCCGGGGCCATGCCTTCGGTGCCGGGCAGGGGTTGGGCCGCCGTCGGGGTCGAAGGTGGCGGGGTCTCCTGCTGATCCAGGGATTCAGTCTGTCCCAGGGGCGGGGGTTGCTGCACCTGGGCCGCGGGCGCCGGGGCGGGCGCCGTCTGTGGGGCGGGGCTGGGCGGCTCGGGCGTCACCGCCTGGGGGACGACCGCCGGCATGGCGACCGCCCCCCCGCCGGGCAGTTTAACCTTGTGGGCCGGGGCGGACAGGGTGGTCAGGAGTTGATCGGTCAGGTGGATGGCGAGCTTGAACTCGTCGCCCGAGCCGATGCCTAAAAGCCGTCGGCCCAGCGAGTCGCCGTTCTTGCTGCCGCTCGCCTGCCAGAAGATTACCCCCGAGGCGCCGTCCACCAGGCGCAGGGTGAGGGAAAGCTGCGGGTAGGAGATGCCGCCGTGCTGGGCGTCGCCGGCCTGCTCCACGGTGCCCATGAGAAAGGCCTGGACGTTTAGTTTCTGGGCCAGGCGTTTCATGGCCGCGGCGTCCATGGGGCCCTTGCTCAAGTCCACCGCCTCGTCGCGCAGGGCGCTGTCCGTGAGCCCCTTGTCCACCACGTCGAACAGGCCCCGGGCCAGAACCTGGGTGATGACCACCCCCCGCAGCCGCTCGGCGGCCAGCGGGTCCTTGCTGTCGTTTTCAAAGGGCGGCACCGCCACCTTGGTGACGTAGCCCATGTCCACGTCGTCGCGCAAGAACGACTTCAAGTTGGCGCCCCCGCCGCAACCGGCGAGGGTGAAGGCGGCACACAGCAGGAAGAGTGTCCTTGCGATCCTCATGCTTTCCCCTGTATTTGGTTATATTTTTCCATCTATCCCAGCTCAGAATCCCGTCAGCCGGGTGTGCAGGCGGCTGCTGACGTTCCATTCGTCGTGTTTGCCGCCGTACATGAAGGCCCCGCTGGTCAGCATGGACAGGTACTGGTTGATCGTCCAGCGCCAGTCGAGCGAGGTGGTGTTGCCGGAGGCGGGGGAGATGTTCAGCCGCTGGTTGAGGGCGAGCTGCATGTTGGCGGTCAGGGCCACGTCCAGGCCGCCGTAGAGGTTGGAGGTGTCGTAGGCGGCAGAGGAGGCGCTGTTGCTCCAGGAGTTGTAGAGCCCGCCTCGCACCGACAGCAGGTCGGTGAGCCGCCAGTTGAGCCGGGCGTCCGAGGCGTAGTCGCCGCCTGCGGCCGTGGACGAGGAGCTGTACAGTCCCGACCAGTCGGCGGTCAGGCCCGGTTTGAGCCGGGAGGTGAGCAGGATCTGGCCGGTGGTGGTGTCCACCCCGGGGGTGGAGCCCTGGCTGTCCCGCTGGTCAAGCGCCAGGTTGAGCCGGGCGCTCAAGTCGGTGTAGAGGGCGGCGATGAGTTGTAAGGCGTAGGTGGTGCCGGTCGAGGAGGACAGTCCCCCGGAGTTGTACCAGGAGCGGGTCACCCCCAGCACCGAATCCAGGGTGGGCAGGAGGGGGAAGCCGACGCTCGCCCCGTAGGAACGCACCTCGTCCGTCGGCAGTCCCACTCGATCCCTGGTGTTCAAGTTGCCGTTTAGTCGCACCGTCCACAGGGCGGCGGGGTTCCAGACCAGCCCGGAGTTGACGGCGGTGTTGGTCAGGTCGGGGCTCAAGGTGTAGTTGTTCTGCTGGTAGGAGACGTTGGAGGTCAACTGGAGGTCGGAACGCAGTTTTAGGTTCAGGTTGGCGTCGGTCTGGTAGGTGGTCTGGTCGTCCTTGGTCAGGGCCTGGGTGCCGGTGGCGCTCACCGCCCGATAGGCCTCGATTTCGGTCAGGTTCACGGTGCTCAGGGCCGGGGCGGTGCGCGCCACCAGTTTCAGGTAGTCGTGGCTCAGGCCGGGGAGCACGAACTCGAAGCGCTTCCAGGCCGGGTTGTAGTAAGCGGTCAGGGGCTGGGAGAGGGTCCAGTTGAGGTTGTCGTCGCTCCAGTACAGGTCCCAGGTGAAGGCGCCGCTGTCGCTTGCGGTCAGGGGGTTGCCGCTCGTATCCACGGCGTAGAGGTAGAGCCGGTCAACCTGCTGGAAGCTGGTCCGCAACCCGATGTTCACCGGCGGGGTGGGGTTGTTGACCACCGCCACCGCCGTGGCGTCCCGGTTGCCGTCGGTGAGGAGGCCGTTGGCGGGCAGGGCGAAGGGGATGGCCGGCTGGGTTTGGGCGCTGTAGCTGGAGATGCCGTTGACCCGCGCCAGGGCGAAGCCGTTTTGCACCTGGCTTACGCTCTCGTTGGTGGTGTAGGCGTACTGCTGGGAGACGGAGGCCGTGCCCCGGCCCTCCCAGAAGGCGGCGTCGGTGGAGACCCGGGCCTGGTGGTTTTTCGACTTGTACTCGTCGCCGGTGACCGCGTCCTGGGTGTCGTTTTGGCGATAGCTGTAGAACACCCGGGCCAGGGCCAGGTTCCAGTCCACGCTGCCGCCGGCGCCGGTACCCTCCTGGTCTTGCAGGTGCGGCTCCTGGGCGTCGTTCTGCCAGTTCTTGCTGAGATTGGCGGTAAGGGCCGGCAGCCAGGGCCGTCTCTGCCAGGTGGAGTTCCAGTTGGCGGCCAGGGTACGGTTGCTGCTGTTGCCCCGGCCCGGGGCGTCGTAGGACTGTTCGTCGTCGGTGGCGGCGAGGTTCAGCCAGAAGAGGTAGTTGTTGAGCGACCAGGAGAGCGAGGGGATGGCGTTCTGGCGGGTCAGGCCGGGTTCTATGCGCCGGTCGTAGCGCAGGTCGGCGTCGAGGCCCATCAGTTCGGTGAGCTGGGCGTGCTGGCTGAAGTCGGCGCTATACTCCTGGATCAGGCGGCCCGCCTGACCGCTGCCCCCCTGATAATTCCAGTCCCCGGTCAGGGACAGGGGCTCGGCCCGTAGGTCAGCGGCCATGGCCATCAGTCCCAGGCAGCAGAGGATAGGGGCCCGGCAGGGTACGGTTCGAGGTGTCCGCCATCCGCTCACGGTTCCTTACTTTAGGGAATAGCTGGCAACGGCGCCGGTTAATTCTTGGTGGTGTGGCAGGCGAAGCAACCGTTGGTGTTGCCGGGGCTGCCGCCGGCGATCATGGTGGTCATGTCCCAGCGCAGGGCCTCGGGATAGGGGCTGGCGTGGGCCCGGTGGCAGGTGACACACATGACGATTCGGCCCACCGTGGGATCAGCCAGGTTGGCGCCGGCGGTAGGGGCGACATAGGTGCCCACGGGCACGTTCGGGGTATAGACGTAGGCCGCCTCCTCGTAGCCGGCGGCATTCGACATCTCGAAATCCACCGGGTGCCGGATCCAGGGGCTGCCCAGGGCGTCGGTGGGGTTGGGTTTCAAACCCTCGTTTACGGCCTGGCCGGTGTGGAAGATGCCGTGGCATTCGGCGCACAGGTAGCTGATGGTGTGGTTGTTGGACAGGTCGTTGTTGGTTGAGCGCTGGGCTCCGAAATAGACGTTGTGGTGGCTGGCGGCGGTGGTGGGTTGGAGTTCGTAGTCGTCCGCCTCGTAGCCCTGGATGTTTTTCAGGAAACGGTAAGAGGTGCCCAGCACCCCGGCGGTGGCGTTGGCCACCCCGGTGGTGTTGGTGTGGTGGGCCTTCTGTATCCCGGTGGCGTCGTGGTTGCCGTGGCAGCCGTAGGTGCCGGCGCAGGACAGGGGATGGGTGGCGTCGATGGTGCCCACCTGGTCGTTGGCGGCAAAGCCGGTGGCCTTCCAACCGGGGGGGGCGGTGAGCTTGCTATCTGCGGCACCCAGTTCGATGGGGTTGTGGCCGTAGCGCTCGCTCTGAGTGCCAGACTGGGCGCTGGAATTCGAATACCAGAAGTTGCCGCCGGCCAGGGAGGTGTTGCCCGCGCCCCCATAGACGGGGGCAACGGTGTCCAGCACGTAGGGAATGGTGCCGGCCACCGTCCCCAGGCCGACGGCGTTGGTGCCGGTGTGGCAGCCTAGGCAACCGGTCTTCAACAGGAAATCCTGGGGGGTGTAGGTCACCCCGAGCTGGCCGAGCTGACTGGCGTGCATCACGTGGCAGTTGGAGCACACCCCCATCGGGGCGGCCCAGACCTCGGAACTTGCCCCCCAGAGCGCCACCGCCATGACCCCGAGCCGCGCCACCGCCTTGATCCGCCAGATTTTGTTCATGTCTCTTGCCTCCTTCAGTGTCAGTGTGGTTCTGGTAAGGGCTTGCATGATTTTTTTTATCCGTCATTTCATTACGGTTTTCGTCATACGTTGCGCCGCCAGCGGGCGTGCACGATGCCGAACTTCCTGATCTTGTGGTTCAAGACCCGGGGGCTGACCCCCAGGAGCCGGGCGGCGTCCTTCTGGATCCACAGGGTCTTGTCCAGGGCGGCCAGGATGGTCTCCCGCTCGTGGTTCAGCAGACTTAGCCCGTTGGCAGGCTCCGGGGACGGGCCCGCGTCCGGGCCGGACGGGGCCGGGGCCTCGGCCAGGGCCGGGCGGCGTTCGGCGGGGAGCAGGAAGTTTTCGGCGGTGATCAGCGGCCCCTCCTCCAGCAGCAGGGCCCGTTCGATGGTGTTGGCGAGCTGGCGGATATTGCCCGGCCAGGAGTAACGGCTGATGGCCTCCAGCACCTCGGGGGCGAAGCCCTCTTTCCGGGTGCGCATGGAGCGCCCAATCTTCTCCAGCAAAAAGTGCGCCAGGGGTGCCAGGCATTCGTGCCGGTCGCGCAGGGGCGGCACCCGGATGGGCAGGACGTTGATCCGGTAGAACAGATCCTCCCGGAAGGCGCCGGTCGCCGCCAGGGACTCCAGATCCTTGTTGGTGGCGGCGATGATCCGCACATCGACGTGGATGGTGCGGTTGCCGCCCACCCGCTCGAAGGCCTTCTGCTCGATCACCCGGAGCAGCTTGGCCTGGAGCCCCAGGCCCATCTCGCCGATCTCGTCTAGGAAGATACTGCCGCCGTTGGCCTGCTCGAAGCGGCCGATGCGCAGCTTGTCCGCCCCGGTGAACGAGCCCTTCTCGTGGCCGAAGAGTTCGGATTCGAGCAGGGTCTCCTGGATGTTGGCGCAGTTGATGGTGACCAGCGGCTTGGCCCGGCGGCGGCTGTTGTAATGCACCGCCCCGGCCAGCAGGCTCTTGCCGGTGCCGGTCTCGCCGGTCATCAGCACCGTGGAGTCGGTGGCGGCGAACTTGCGGATGGTGTCCATGACCCGGCGCATGGACTTGCTTAGGGCCACGATCTTGCCCAGGTCGTAGATCACGTCCTGTTCGTGGCGCAGGTAGTTGATCTCGTTTTTTAAGCTGACGTTTTCAATCGCCTTGTCGAGGCAGGTCTGGATGGCGAGGGCGGTGTAGGGTTTGACCAGGAAGTCGGCCCCGCCCCGTTTGATGGCCGAGACCACCAGCTCCGCCTTTTCGGTGCGGCTGGTGAGGATTACCGGGGTGAAGGGGAGGCGGCGGCGCAGGGAGTCGAGGGCCGAAAGCAGGTTGGGATCGCCGTCTCCCAGGTCGAGGAGCACGATGTCGAAATGCACCAGGGCGATCTTGTTGGCCAGGTCGCGGCCGGCGGTACAGTAGCTGATCTGGTAGGCCCCGGACAGGGCCTCGGCCAGAAAGTTTCGCCACTGTTCATCGCCTTCGATAACGAGCAGAGACCTCATTCGCCACCCCCTGATTTAGCCTGCCACAGCTTGGGATCCCGGTCCGGCAACGGGGGCGCCTTGACCTCGAAGACCTGGGCCCGCTGGTTGAAGAGATCGGCCACGATTACCTGGCCCTGGTGTCCCACCACCACGTCCACCGGATAGTTGAACCAGCCCGGCCCCCAGCCCCGGCCCCCGAACTCGAAGAGAAACTCGCCGGAGAGGTTGAACATTAGCACGGTATGGCGCATATAATCAACAACATAAATACATTTTTTCTTCTCGTCGATGGCCAGCGCCCGGGGCCGGCTCAGCTTGCCGTCCGAGCCGCCCTTGGTGCCGAAGGAGAACAGGAAATGTTCATGGGGATCAAAGACATATATCTTCGAGGTGTCCTCGCTCAAGAAGAACAGGTCGCCTCGCGCATCGACCGCCAGGTTGCGGATGATCGCCCCGGCAAATTTCTCGCTCGTTAAGGCGCAAGGTTGGGTCTGCGCCTTGGCCCGGTCAGGGGCCGGGGTCGGTTGGCCGGGGTGGTACTCCCAATGCTTGTCGATCCCCACCTCGAACCACTCGATGAAGTGGCCGTCGGTGCCCAGGACCAGCACCCGGCTGGTATCCAGGCCGGCGATGTAGAGTTTGCCGTCCGGGGTTGCCGCCACCCGCTGGGGGGAGAAGTCCTTAAGGCCGGGCGCCACCGAGGCCAGAACGATTTCCCTGACCGGCAGGAAGGCCTGGTTCAAGACCGTAACCCGGGCCGGCTTGCCCGAGCCGGCGCTCTGCAGGAGGTAGAGGTTGCCCGCCGTGTCCACGCAGCCGCCGGTGGGGGTCTCGATCCCCCGGCCCGTACCCAGGGAATCCTGGGGAAAATAGTCGGAGCCGTAGTTGATGAAGCGGCTGGGGCCGTTGTTGTTCAGCAGGTAGAGTTCGTCGGAGGTGGGGTCGAAGAACAGGGCCGAGGGCATCTTCAGGAGATCGCCCCGGTCGTCGCTGGTGAGGACGGTCATCACCTGGGCGTGGAATTTGGGCGCTTCGGCCTGGGGTTTGACGGGCGGATTGGCCGGGGCGGCCTGGACGGCGGGGAAAAGACAAAGGAAGAGGGTCAGCCAGAGGCAGACGCGCCGGGCGTGAGGATGGTTTGTCGCGGCCTGGCTTTTACTGCGCAGCATTACCCCCCCGGAAACAGGTCGTTGATTATCCAGGCCACCGCCGCTGGCAGGTCTGGCGCCACCTGGTGCGGCCTGACCGTCTGGCCGGGCCCGAGATACTCCCAGTCACCCCGGCCGTATCCGGTCAGCACCAGGACGCCACGGGCCCCGCAGGCGGCGGCGGCCTTGAGGTCGGACCAGCGGTCGCCCACCACGTAGGAGCGGGTGAGATCGAGGCCGTGCTCGCTCGCCGCCTGCAGGAATAGCCCCGGTTTTGGCTTGCGGCAGGGGCAGTCGAGCCTGAAGCGGGCCTCCTTGGCCTCCGGGTGGTGGGGGCAGACATAGATGCCGTCCAGCCGGGCGCCGTCCTCGGCCAGGCGCTGGCGCAGCTCCCGGTGCACCTGGTCAAGCAGCGACTCGGGGAAATATCCCCGGGCCAGCCCCGACTGGTTGGTCACCACGAATACCGGCACCTGGCGTTCGTTGAGCGCCCTGATCGCCGCCCCTACCCCCGGCAGGAGCTTAAAGCGGCTTAGGTGGTTGATGTAGCCCATCTGTTCGTTGATGGTGCCGTCCCGATCCAAAAATACCGCCCCGTTGCCCATAGCTACCTGATTAGTCAATAAAAGTCTTCAAGAAAATGTCAGTTGCGTCAATTTGGGAGCCGCACGTGAAAAACTTGGACCATTTACCCGCGACGCTTACGGCTCCTTATGCCGTCGCCGTGAGGTTTGTTGCCCAGGTTGTTTCCACTCGGACGGCTTTGCCGTCCAGATGTCCGTTATGGTAATCCAAGCCGCCGGTTTTCGCCAGCCGCTCGGCCCTGGCCCCGGTTTTTTGGCGGCCTGGCGGCCTTGACCCTTGAAATAGGCCGGCGGCCGTGGTAAAAGGACATGTTTTTAATTTCACACACCCCCAATGTTCAGGCCACTGGTGCCCGCTGTGTCGGGCTGGCCGCGGGGGTGGAGGGCCAACCAAAAACCGCAAGGAGAACACCCATGTCCCACATCACCATGAAGGAGATGCTGATCGCCGGTCTGCATTTCGGTCACCAGACCCGGCGCTGGAACCCCAAGATGAAACCCTATATCTTCGGGGCCCGCAACAACGTTTACATCATCAACCTCGACAAAACCCTGCCCCTGTTCAACACCGCCTACGACTTTATCGCCACTCAGGTCGCCAAGGGCAAGAGCGTTCTCTTCGTCGGCACCAAGCAGCAGAGTCAGGACATCATCCGCGAGGAGGCCAGCCGCTGCGGGATGCCCTACATCAATCACCGCTGGCTGGGCGGCACCCTCACCAACTTCCAGACCATCAAGAAGAGCGTTGAGCGGATGAAGACCATCGAGGCCATGATCGCCGACGGTTCCATCCATCAGTACAAGAAAAAAGAGGCCCTGGGGATGGAGAAGGACCTGGCCAAGCTGGAGAAGGCCTTAGGCGGCATCAAGACCATGAAGTCCCTGCCCGACATCCTGTTCGTGGTCGATCCCCGGCGGGAGGACATCGCCATTGACGAGGCCGGCAAGCTGGGCATCCCGGTGGTGGCGATCACCGACACCAACTGCGACCCCACCGGCATCGACTACGTCATCCCCGGCAACGACGACGCCATCCGGGCCATTCAGCTCATCGTCTCCCGGATCGCCGACGCGGCGCTGGAGGGCGCCAACAACCGGGTCTATGCCTCCGAGGACGGGGAGGGCAAGCCCGAGCTGCCCGAGGGCATGGCCACCGAGATGGCGGAGCTGACCGCCCAAGAGGCAGCCGCCTAACTAACCTAACCAGAGGTGTAACGTGAATATAAGCAGCCAGATGGTAAAAGAGTTGCGGGACAAGACCAACGCCGGGATGATGGACTGCAAGAAGGCGCTGGCGGAGACCAACGGCGACATGGAGCGCGCGGTTGACTATTTGCGCCAGAAGGGCCTGGCGGTGGCCGCCAAACGGGCCGACCGCTCCACCAGCGAGGGCACTATCGAGACCTATATCCACAGCGGCAGCAAGCTGGGGGTGATGATCGAGCTGGGCTGCGAGACCGATTTCGTGGCCAAGACCGACGCCTTTGTCGCCTTTGCCAAGGACCTGGCGATGCAGATCGCCGCCACCAACCCGGTGGCCATCAGCCGGGAGGAGGTGCCGGCCGAGGTGCTTCAGCGCGAAAAGGAGATCTACGTCCAGCAGGCCATCGACTCCGGCAAGCCGGCCAACATCGCCGAGAAGATGGTGGCCGGCAAGATCGAGAAGTACTACGCCGAGGTCTGTCTGCTGGAGCAGAAGTTCATCAAGGATCAGGAACTCACCATTCAAGACAAGTTAAACGAGCTGATCGCCAAGATGGGCGAGAATATCTCGGTCAAGCGTTTCGTCCGCATGCAGGTGGGGGCTTAAAGGCCGCATCGACCGTCATCCTTCGGAGGCAGGCGCCATGCAATCCCAATACCAGCGGGTGCTGTTGAAGCTGAGCGGCGAGGCCCTGATGGGCAACACCGGTTACGGATTGTGCCCCGACACCCTGGGCTTCGTGGCCCAGGAGGTGAAGCGGCTCACCCGCACCGGGGCGCAGGTCGGCCTGGTGATCGGGGCCGGCAACATCTTCCGGGGGATGGCCGGGGCCGCCAAGGGCATGAACCGGGTGACCGCCGACCACATGGGGATGCTGGCCACGGTGATGAACGCCCTGGCCCTGGAGGGGGCCTTCAGTCAGGCGGGCATCCCCACCCGGGTGCTGT
>JAJYJA010000201.1 GCA_021789795.1 Deltaproteobacteria bacterium
GGAGGTGGGCAAGGCTTACCAGGATCAGGGACGGTGGACGCGGATGGCGATCTTGAACGTGGCCCGGATGGGCAAGTTCTCCAGCGACCGCACCATCCGCGAGTACGCCCGCGACATCTGGGGCATTGAGGTTGATTAAGGGCGGCGGGGCGTGAGCAAAGACGACGGCTTATTGCCGGCCCAAGCCCGGCGTTTGCTTGCCGTCACCCCTACCGGGGCCTTGGCAATCGGGCTGATCCTCTGCCTGCTGCTGGGGTTGTCCACGCCGTTACCGGCGCGGGCCCAGCCGCCGTCCGTCCCGCCTCCCGACCTGGCCGCCCTGGAGACCAAGCTGGGCGAGGGCCCGAGTCTGGCCGAGCTCATCTCCTACGCCTACCGGGCCAACCCCCGGATCAAGGCCGCCCGGGCCGAATGGCGGGCCGCCACCGAGCGCTACCGGGTGGACACCGCCCTCGACGACCCGGAGGTGATGCTGGAGGGGATGTACATGGTGGATTCATCGGGCGGGGGGGTCAAGCCCGACGACTGGAAGGTGACGTTCACCCAGCCCTTGCCCCTGCCCGGACGGCTGACCAAGGCCGGCAAGGTGGCGGTGGGCGAGGCGACCATCGCCCGCCTGCGGCTCGACCTGACGGTGCGCGACGCCGCCCTGTCCATCCGCGAATCCTACGAGGAACTGGGCTACCTGCGGGAGGCGGCCAGGCTGGCCAAGGCCGAGCAGGGGCTGATCGACCAGGCGCGCAAGTCCGGGGAGACGGCGGCGGCCCAGGGCCGGGCCGCGACCGTCGAGGTGTTGAAGGCCCAGGCCCAGTCGGGCCAGCTCCACTACGACCTCCTCTTGGCCGAGGAGTCGGCGGACAACGAGCGCGTCCGCCTAAACGCCCTCCTGAACCGTCCCCCGGAGGCGGCCTTGGGCCCGCTTCCGGCCCTGCCCATCCGCACCCTGGCCTATCCCCTGGAGGAGATCTATCGGTTGGCCCTGGCCCACCAGGAGGAGATCAAACTGGCCCGGGCCAGCGCCGATAAGGCCCGGGATCTGGTCGAGCTCACCCGCTACGACACCTTGCCTCGTTTAAGTCTCGGGCTCTCTTACGGCGATGAGTACCGGGCCCAGCAGGTGGGGGTGCAGGCCGGGCTCTCCCTGCCCATCTGGCTGGGCAAGAACGCGGGCCGGATGGAGGCCGCCCGGGCCGAGGCCGAGAAGGCGGGATTTTTGCTTAAGGCCCAGATCAACGACAGCCGCGCCCGGATCCGGGACCTCTACTTCCGCCTTAAAAATTCCGAACGGCTGGTGCGCCTGTACGCCGACGACCTGATTCCCCAGGCCAACCGGGCCATGCAGACGGCCGAGACCTCGTTCTCGCAGGGGCAGGGAGAGTTTGCCGATTATCTTGAAACCAGCGCCACCTGGTACTCCTTTCACCTGGCCCTGGCCCGGGCCAAGGCCGATTATGGCCAGTTTCTGGCCCGACTGGAGAGCCAGGCGGGGCATACGCTCACCGGGGGGGAGGAGGCTCAGACCGGCGGTCGGGGAGAGAGGCGATGATGGCCGGGCGGGCGGCGGGTGCAGCGCTGGTCTTGAGCCTGCTGGCGGCGGCCCCGGTCTGGGGTGGTGGCTATGGCGAGCTGCGCCGGGAGCTGCGTGACTACCAGCCGCCGGTGGTGGTGGACGAACGGATGCGACCCGTGGCCGCCGTCCCTGAGCCCCGATCCGGGGCGGAGTCGGATCGTCAGTTTGCGGCCCAACTGGCCGCCCTGCGGAGCCAGGCCGCCGCCTGGGGGCGGGAACTTGTCCGGCCCCGACCCCAGGCGGCCTTCTATGTCCTCGATCCCCGGCTCAGACAGGCCCTGACCCCGGTGGCCGCCGATCCGGCCCGCCTGGCCGAGGCCTTAAGGGACGGCTTCACCCTCAAGACCCTGGAGGGCTTGGTGCTGCTGCGTAATCCCGAGATCAAGGCCAAGGAGGAGGAAGTCCGGGCCGCACTCTCGGGGTACAGCCAGGTCGAGGACTTGGATACCATCCTCCGACGCTACGCCGGTTTCACCAGGGGGCTCATGACCGGCGTCGGCCCCATGACCGATCCCTCCCCGGCGGCCTTAAGTTTTCCCTTTCCGGGGGTGACGGCCTTGAAGGGCCAGGTGGTGACCCAGGAGACCAAGGCCGCCTTGGAGGAACTCGAGATCGCCCGCCGGGAGGCCCTGACCTCGAGCCGCCGGGATTACGCCGAGTTGGTTTACCGGCACGCGGCCTATGACCTCACGGCCACTCAGCTCGCCCTGCTCGATTCCTTGCGGCCGGTGGTTGAGAGCAAATACCAGAGCGGCGGGGCGGGTTTCCAAGACCTGACCGCCGTGGACATCGAACAGGAGAGCACGCGCCAGCGGCTGGCCGACCGCAAGGAGGACATCCAAGATACCGAGGCCGCTATTGGCAGTCTGATTCTGGCCCCGGAGGAGATGGCCGTGGGCCGGCCAGCGGCCATGCCGGCCAGGCCGTCCCCGCCGCCGCTGGTCAGGCTTTACCGGCTGGCCGACTCCCGCAATCAAGAGCTGCGGCTCAAGGAGGCGATGATCGGGCGGTTGGAAAGGCTGCTCGCCCTGTCCGAGACCATGATCTATCCCGGTCTGGCCAGCAACCTATCCTCCTACGATCAGAATTTGCTGGCCAGGGGCAATGAGGCTGGCGGCGGCTTTTCGGTCACGGTACCCGCCGCCACCGGCCTGGGCCTGCCCAAGATGCCCTGGTTCGGCAGCGACGACGCCTATCTTCGTCAGACCCGGAGACAGCTTGCGGCCCAGCGTCAGGAACTTGAGGGGTTAAGGGCCGGCGTTACCCTCAAGGTACGGGAGGCCTGGACGCTTTGGGATAAGGCGCGGAGGCGGGAGGGGCTTTACCGGGGGCAGGTGGTGCCGCTTTCCCAGGCGGGGCTGGAGGCGGCGCGGCAGGGATATGCGGCGGGTCGGGTTGGTTTTTCCGAGCTGATCAAGGCCGCCGACATAAGGCTTGACGCCAGGCTTAACCTGGCCAAGGCCAAGGCAAACACCCTGGCCGCCCAGGCCGAGTTGGCAGCGGCGGTTGGGGTGAGCGAGGGGGTGTGGTAGTCGCGGCTGCGGGGTAACGTTTTCGTTGCCGCGCGGTCAATTTGCTGTTTTCTATCCTATGGGGGAGGTAATTAAGATGAAAAAGGTAGGTGTCATTGCGGTAAGTTTGCTTCTGTTCACTGCGGGGATGAGTTTGGCTGGCATGGGCGGTGGCAGCGTGGGCGGCGGCAGCATGGGTGGCGGCAACATGGGCGGTGGCAGCATGGGTGGCGGCAGCATGGGTGGCGGCAACATGGGTGGCGGCAACATGGGCGGCGGCAACATGGGCAACAATCAGAAAATGAGCCAGGGGGAGATGAAAAATATGCCTGGTGTCTTCAATCGGATGAACCAGACAATGGGGAAGATGACCAATATCATGCAGAATCAACAGGGCATGAACCAAGCAAAAATGCAGGACATGGCACAGGTGATGAACAAAATGTCGGTCACCATGCAGAACATGTCGGAGCAGATGGCAAAAGGTCAAATGGACAATCAAACGGCGATAGGAAAGATGCAGGAACAGATGGACGCAATAGATAAGATGATGAAGGGGGTTAATGAGTAACTCATGCTGATTTAGCAAAAAGACGGCCTTTTTACTAAGCAAAAGGGCCGATATGCAAGGCGCGGGATGCGCAATATAAGTCATCCACGGTAGGATTCCTATGGAAGGTAAAACAAGGGGGGCTGGTATTACCACTAGCAGGCTGCTGGCCACCGGCCTGCTAGTGGTGTTCCTCGTGGGGGGCGGTTTTTGGGCCTGGCGCGCTCATTTTGCAGGCTATCACGCCGGAGTATCGGCGGCGGGGGTGAAGTACACCTGCCCCATGCACCCGTTTGTCATCTCCGACAAGCCGGGAGAATGCCCGATCTGCGGCATGACCCTGGTCAAGGTCAGGGGGAAGGACGGCGGTCAGGGCCAAGAGAGTACCAGGGCCCAGGGTGGCGGGGGGCCGGGCCGGGACAAGGCGGCGGC
>JAJYJA010000025.1 GCA_021789795.1 Deltaproteobacteria bacterium
CTAGCAGGAGGACAGTGGCGCTGGAGGGCGCCACCTTGTCGATGACCGAAAAGACCTCGATCATCACCTTGCTCTGTCCCAGGATGTTGTGACGGATGAATACCGGCGACAGTTGGGCCTTGAGCGAGCGGTTCTCCTCCCGCAGGTTGGCCTCGTTCTTCTTGATTTCGTGGTTTAAGACCAGGAACTGCGCGATGAGGGTAGCGACCACGGTCAGAAAACGGATGTCCTCCTCGAAGGGAATCTCCAGGCCGAAGAGGCGGTCCACGGTCAGCACCCCCACCGGCTCGCCCTTGACCAAGACCGGGACGCCGAGGAAGGAAAGTGACTCCTTGTCGATGCTGCGGGAGCGGGTCTTATTCAAAAACAGCGGTTCTTGCTGGATGTCGGGCACCACGAAGGGGGTGCCGCTGGCGAAGATGGCCCCGGTGATCCCCTCGCCCAAGCGATAAACCCCCCGCCGCCGTTCATCCTTACTCAAGCCATAAGAGGCCTTGATCGTGAGGTGGAGTCCGCCCTCGTCGAGCAGGATCAAGGTGGCGCGCTCCATGCGTAAGATGTCGTGCAGCACCTTGAGGATGGCCGTCAGGGTGCTGTCCAGATCGTGGGCCGAGCCGATCAACTGGGCGATCTCGTAGAGGGCGGTCAACTCGATGACCTCCGGGCAGTCGCTGCCAGATGGGCGAGGGATAGAGGCGGAGAAGGTCATGGCGGGTTCCATTTCAGGCCAAAGGTCGCCCTCTTGGCCGGGGCGGAGGGGAACTGTCCGGGTTGAGAGCCTGGGCGCTGCTCCTGGTGTTAACAATAAGCAACAAACGAACCATCTTTTGGTTTAAAATAAAAATCATTAAAATCAATATACTGCTGCTTGCTGCCAGATTAACTAGTTGTCGCATTAACACCTAATTGCAAAATTATCATACTGGCTGCACCAATAATTGAACAAAATTGTATCACAAGCACCATTTTGTCGTGATCATACCTTTTTGTCGTAGGCCCCGACCGCTATCCTTGCTTGCCAAACGCGAGTTCACAGCCGAGATAACCCTTCTGAATCAAAAAGGAAAAAAATATCTTCTTGACCTTGGCATGGCCCTTGCCCTTCCCCCAGTCAAACGATGATGGTCTCGCCCAAAGGAGACCGATGGCCAAGCGAACAAACTAAACGGGCGGCGGCCCCTGGCCAGTGTCCGTCAGACTGTCTCGGCAAATCAACCAACCATGGAGGTCAGCTAATGAGAAAAATGAGAAAGGTAGCAATTTACGGCAAGGGCGGCATCGGCAAGTCCACCACCACCCAAAACACGGTGGCGGGACTGGTGGAGATGGGACGCAAGGTCATGGTGGTGGGGTGCGACCCCAAGGCGGATTCCACCCGCCTGCTCCTGGGCGGTCTGGCCCAGAAGTCAGTCCTCGACACCCTGCGCGAGGAGGGTGAGGACGTGGAACTGGAGAATATCCGCAAGGCCGGCTATGGCGGCACCTGGTGCGTGGAGTCGGGAGGCCCGGAGCCCGGGGTCGGCTGCGCCGGCCGCGGCATCATCACCTCGATCAACATGCTGGAGTCACTGGGGGCCTACGAGGAGAGCGAGGGTCTCGACTACGCCTTCTACGATGTCTTGGGGGACGTGGTCTGCGGCGGTTTCGCCATGCCGATCCGCGACGGCAAGGCCGAAGAAATCTACATCGTCTGCTCGGGGGAGATGATGGCCATGTACGCCGCCAACAACATCTCGAAAGGGATCATGAAGTTCGCCCAATCCGGCGCCGTGCGCCTGGGCGGCCTGATCTGCAACTCCCGGAACGTGGACAACGAGAAGGAGATGATCCAGGAGTTCGCCAAGAAGCTCGGCACCCAGATGATCTACTTCGTGCCTCGAGACAACGACGTCCAGCGGGCCGAAATCAATCGCAAGACGGTCATCGAGTGGAAGCCGGAGGCCAAGCAGGCCGACGAGTACCGAGGCCTGGCCAAGGCCATCGACGGCAACCAGTTCTTCGTGATTCCCAAGCCCCTGGCCATCGAGGAGCTGGAGAAGCTGCTCATGGACTACGGCTTGATGAGCTGATTGAACTCCCCGCCCCCAGCCGGGGAAGGACAAGCCTTTTACTAAACTTCCTGTGGAGAATACACCATGTTGACCATGATCAGAGCCATTGTCAGACCCGAAAAAGCGGACAAGGTGCTTGCCGCCCTGATGGACGCGGGTTTTCCCTCAGTCACCAAGTACTCGGTCGCTGGCCGCGGCAAGCAGCGCGGCATCAAGATCGGCGATATCACCTACGACGAAATCCCCAAGGTCATGCTGATGAGCGTGATCAACCCGGCGGACAAGGACTTCGTCATCGAGACCATCACCAAGACCGCCAAGTCGGGGGCCAAGGGGGCCTTCGGCGACGGCAAGATCTTCGTCTCCGACGTCCTGGAGGCCTACACCATCAGCTCCGGGGTCAAGGAGACCCTCTTCGCCTCCGAGGGGGTGGAGCCATGAAAGAGGTGATCGCCGTGGTGCGAATCAACATGATGAACCAGACCAAGGCGGCCTTGACCCAGGCCGGCGCCGACGCCTTCTTCGCCCATGAGGCCCAAGGCCGGGGCAAGGGCTTTGTCAACCCCAAGGTGCTGGAGGGGACGAAAAACGGCTACGAGGAGGCGGCCTCGCTCCTGGGGGCCAAGGGCCAGCTCTACCCCAAACGGATGGTGACCGTGGTGGTCAAGGATGAGCTGGTGGACAAGGTAGTCCAGGCGCTCATCGCCACCAACCAGACCGGCAAGCCCGGCGACGGCAAGATCTTTGTTCTGCCCATGGCCGACGCGGTTCGGGTGCGGACCGGCGAGACGGGCACCAAGTCCATCATCTAACAGGAGAACGAACATGCCCTCACCCAACAATACCGACCAGCCGGCCTGGGAGCCGGCCAAGGTCAAGGCGGAAATCTTGAAGCGCTACCCCGCCAAGGTGGCCAGAAAGCGCGCCAAGCAGATCCTGATCAACGAGGCCTTGGGCAACGAGACGCCCGAGATCTCGGCCAACGTCCGCACCACTCCGGGCATCATCACCATGCGGGGCTGCACTTACGCCGGCTGCAAGGGCGTCATCATGGGGCCGACCCGCGACATCGTCAACCTGGTGCATGGCCCCATCGGCTGCTCCTTTTACGCCTGGCTCACCCGGCGCAACCAGACCGATGCCGGCCCCGACGGCGCCAACTTCATGACCTACGCCTTCTCCACCGACATGCAGGACTCGGACATCATCTTCGGCGGCGAGAAGAAACTGACGGCGGCGATTCAGGAGGCCTACGACCTCTTTCACCCCAAGTCCATCGCCATCTTCGCCACCTGCCCAGTGGGGCTGATCGGTGACGACATCCACACCGTGGCCAAGAGGATGAAGGAGAAATTTGGCGACTGCAACGTCTATGCCTTTAGCTGCGAGGGATACAAGGGTGTCTCCCAGTCGGCGGGGCATCATATCGCCAACAACCAGGTCTTCAGGCACATCGTGGGCGAAAACGACGAGGTTAAGCCCGGCAGGTACAAGATCAACCTCCTGGGTGAATACAACATCGGGGGTGACGGCTTCGAGATCGACCGCATCTTCAAAAAGTGCGGGATCACCAACATCGCCACCTTCTCCGGCAACTCCACCTACGACCAGTTCGCCTCGGCCCACACCGCCGACTTAAACGCGGTCATGTGCCACCGTTCCATCAACTACGTGGCCGACATGCTGGAGACCAAGTACGGCATCCCCTGGATCAAGGTCAACTTCATCGGCGCCCTGGCGACGGCCAAGAGCTTGAGCAAGATCGCCCAGTATTTCGGCGACCAGGAACTGATCGACCGGGTGGCGCAGGTCATTGCCGAGGAGATGCCGGAGGTGGAGAAGGCCCTGGCCGAGGTGCACCCCAGGACCGAGGGCAAGACCGCCATGCTGTTCGTGGGTGGCTCCCGAGCCCATCACTACCAGGAACTCTTCGCCGAGCTGGGGATGAAGACCATCTCCGCCGGCTACGAGTTCGCCCACCGCGACGACTACGAAGGCCGGCAGGTCATCCCCACCCTGGAGGTGGACGCCGACAGCCGGAACATCGAGGAGATCCACGTCGAGGCCGACCCGACCCGTTACCAACCGCGCAAGACCCCGGAGGAGCTCAAGGCCCTGACCGAGGCGGGCTACAAGTTCAAGCACTACGACGGCCTGATCCCGGACATGGACCAGGGGAGCATCGTCATCGACGACTTGAACCAGTACGAGGCCGAGAGGCTGGTGGAGCTGATGAAGCCCGACCTCTTCTGCGCCGGGATCAAGGAGAAGTTCTCCATCCAGAAGCTCGGGGTGCCCATGAAGCAGCTTCACTCCTACGACTCGGGCGGCCCCTACGCCGGTTTTGTGGGCGCGGTCAACTTCTACCGCGAGATCGACCGCCTGGTGAACAGCCGGGTCTGGAGCTACATGAAGGCCCCCTGGCAGCAGCACCCCGAGCTCTCGGCCTCCTACGTCTGGGAATAAACCGTCATCACAAAACAACCTATTAATTTTGATGATCTCGCAAAAAGGCAGCCGATGGCTAAGCAAAAGGGCCGATATACAAGGCGCGGGGTGTGTTTGGCGAGTGAGGCCATACATATGGTATGCCGAACGAGCCAAACCGCCACGCAACGCAGTAGATCGGTCTTTTTGCGACGCCATCAATTTTTCGCAGCAAAAACGGCATAAGGAGCCGTAAAGGAGGGGGTAAAATTACGGCTGCCGTCTCGGTCGTTGGCTTACCTCCCTCCAGGGGGTGCTAAAAAAGTGCCGCCCCCGGCGCCTAACCCAGCAGGATCGACCGCCTACAGACCCCCCCCACCTAAACACCTACACCAAGAGGCAACGACCATGCTTTTACGACATACCCCCAAAGAGATCAGCGAGCGCAGCGCCTTGACCATCAACCCGGCCAAGACCTGCCAGCCCATCGGCGCCATGTATGCGGCCCTGGGCATCCACGGCTGCCTGCCGCACAGCCATGGCTCCCAGGGGTGCTGCGCCTACCACCGCAGCACCCTGACCCGGCACTACAAGGAACCAATCTCGGCCTCCACCAGCTCCTTCACCGAGGGCGCCTCGGTGTTTGGCGGCCAGGCCAACATGCTGCAAGCCATCGACAACATCTTCGCGGTCTACGACCCGGAGGTGATCGCCATCCACACCACCTGCCTCTCGGAGACCATCGGCGACGACCTGAAGCAGATCAAAAAGAAGGCCGAGGCCGAGGGCAAGATCCCCAAGGGCAAGGAGATCATCTCCGCCTCCACCCCCAGCTATGTGGGCTCGCATGTGACCGGCTTCTCCAGCATGGTCACCTCCATGGCCAAGCTGGCCGAACCCACGGGCAAAAAAAACGGCAAACTGAACATCATCCCAGGCTGGGTGGAACCGGCCGACATGGAGGAGATCAAGCGGCTCGTGAACCTGCTGGGGGTCAAGCTCATCCTCTTCCCGGACACCTCTGGCGTCTTAAATGGCCCCCTCTCCGGGGAATTCAAGATGTTTCCCGAGGGTGGGGTAACGGTTAAGGAGCTAAAATCCACCGGCGACTCCATCGGCACCCTGGCCCTGGGCGAGTGGTGCTCGGCCGAGGCGGCCCGCTGGCTGGACGCCAAGCACAAGGTGCCGTGCCGAGTCCTCGATCTTCCCTATGGACTCAAGGCCACCGACCGCTTCATCGACGTCCTGCGCACCCTGGCCGGGGTCAGCGTCCCGGAGGAGATCGCCCTGGAGCGCGGCCAGTTGGTGGACATGATCTCCGACATGCACCAGTACCTCTACCACCAGAAGGTGGCCCTGGTGGGCGACCCGGATCAGGTGATCGCCATGACCGAGTTCTTGGTCTCGCTCGACATGTGGCCGATGCACATCGTCACCGGCACCCCGGGCAAGCGCTTCGAGGAGCGGATCAAGGCGATCACCAAGGATCTGCCCTGCCAGGTGAACGTCCGGGCCAAGGGCGACATGTACCTCCTGCACCAGTGGATCAAGAACGACCCGGTCGATCTCCTGATCGGCAACACCTACTGCAAATACATCGCCCGCGACGAGGACCTGCCCCTGGTACGGTTCGGCTTCCCCATCCTCGACCGTCAGGGCCACCAGTATTTTCCCACCGTGGGTTACAAGGGCGGCTTGCGGATCCTGGAGAAGATCCTTTCGGCGCTCCTCGACCGCCAGGACCGGGACGCGCCGGAACAGCGCTTCGAACTGGTGCTGTAAGACGAGGTCAGGAAGAAGAAAAACCAGCCCGTGCCCAGGTGAACGACCATGCCTCCCTCCACCCCGCCTCTCTCCCCTAACCGCCACCCGCTACGCCTCATCCTGCCGGTGGCGCCCCAACCCCTGGCCCGTGACCGCTTCGCCCCACAGGAGCAGACTCCGGCCCTGTCGCCGATCGCGGCCCTGGCCTGGCTAGACGAACATCAAGGCCAGGGGCTGGCGGTGGCGGGGGTGGAACTGGCGGGGCCCGGCGACCCCCTGGCCACCCCCGGCCCCACCCGGGAGACCCTGAACCTGGTGCGGCAAAGATACCCGGAACTGACGCTTACGGTCACCACCCTGGGCATCCATGGCCACCGCGAGGTCAAGACCCTGGCCGAGCACGGGGTCTCCCAGCTCACCCTCATGGTGGCGGCGGTGGATGTCGAGGTGGTCAAGGAGGTATATGCCTGGATCAGGCCGGGGAAGCGCACCATCCCCCTGGCCCAGGCCGCCGGGCTCCTCTTGCAGGAACAGGCGGCCTGCCTCGCCGCCTGCCTCCAGGCCGGGGTCGCGGTCACCATTCGGACCGTGGTTCAGTCAGGGATCAACGACCGCCATATCGAGGCGATCGCCAGTCAGATGGCGGCCCTGGGCGCCACGGCCATGATCCTCATCCCTGGCCCGCCGAGGGGCGACGGGGAGCGGACGATCCCGGCCCCCTCCCGGGGGCGGATGCGCGGCCTGCGGGCCGTCGCCGGCCGTCACCTCCCCGTCCTGGAGGCCCCGGCGGCGGCCCTCGATCCCACCCTCCCGACCGCCGCCAGCGGCTCCCTCCGGCCCCGCCCCAGCCGGTCCCGGCCCAACGTGGCGGTAGTCAGCGGCGACGGTCTGGCCGTGGACCTCCACCTGGGCCAGGCCCGCCGGGTACTGATCTACGGGCCGCGGGAAGACGGGCTGGTGGCCCTGCTTGCCAGCCGTTCCCTGCCCACGGCCGGAGGCGGCGCCAGTCGCTGGCAGGCCCTGGCGGGGCTACTGCCGGACTGCTTCGCCCTCCTCGCCGCCAGCGTCGGCGACAACCCCCGAGCCGCGCTTCAGGGTCACGGCATCACCGTGCTGACCACCGAGGGCGAGATAGAAGGCGCGGTGGATCACCTCTACGCCGGAGGCAAGGATTCATCGCCACCTCCCGGCACGCGGCCATAACCAACCAACGACAACCTCAAGGGAAAAGGAGAGCAGAGATGGCAACCCCAAAACGACAGATCCTCGTCTGCCAGAGCTTTCGGGTGGCAGGGGACAAAAAAGGCATCTGCCACAAACAGACCGATGGTTTCATGCAGTACCTGGAGGAGGAGATCCTGGACCGGGGCCTGAACTGCCTGGTCACCGCCACCACCTGTCTCAAGCAGTGCGAGTCGGGACCGATCATGGTCGTCCAGCCCGAAAACTGGTGGTTCAAGGGTGTGGACAGCCACCAGGCCATCGACGCCATCCTGGATGGCCTGGAGGAAGGTTCGCCGGCGGCGGGCTTCCTGATCTCGTAAGGCGAAGGCCCATGATGGTCAGCATCCGGGCGGCAAGGCCTGCCGACCTCGAGGCCCTTACCGGCCTCCTGAAGACCCTGTTCGGCATCGAGGCTGACTTCACCTTCAACGAGGCCCTCCAGCAACAGGGGCTGAGACTGATACTGGCCGATGAGCGGAGCCGCCTCCTGGTGGCCGAGGCGGAGGAGGTCGTCGTCGGCATGTGTTCCGGCCAACTGACCATCTCCACGGCGGAGGGCGGCCCGGCCCTGCTGGTGGAAGACGTGGTGGTCGGCGAGGAGTGGCGGGGGCGGGGCATAGGCCGGCAGCTGCTGGAGGCCCTCGCCTCCTGGGCCAGGCAGCATCAGGTCTCACGTCTGCAACTACTGGCCGACCGCCACAACGCTCCGGCCTTGGACTTTTACCGGCACCTGGGCTGGCAAGGCACGGAACTCATCTGCCTCCGCCGCCACCTGGACGAAGTCTCCCCCGCCACCTAAGCCGTCGCCCCCTCGTCAGCCCGCCCCGCCCGGCTGCAAAAATGTCGTCCTTGCCACCTTTTTGTAGGATTTGCCACCACCGCCCCCCGACAGCCGGCGGATAACCGCCTTTTTTGCTCATAATAGTTTGGAATTAAACGATAAATTCCGTTGGCACGCCCGTTGCTATAACCCAAGACAGTAACGGCAAGGGAACCGCAAGACACCCTTGGCCGACTGTTCAGGTCACAAACGGCTCCCAAGCCCAAATTCACGGAGGAGTATCATGCCGCAGGCCGCCCTACTTGAGGAACGACACGAGCAGATCCACCGCACCGGCACCGCGCCCTGCGAGATTGCCTGCGACAAGGAGAGCCTGGCCGGGGCGGTGAGCCAGCGGGCCTGCCTCTTCTGCGGCTCCCGGGTGGTGCTCTACCCCATCGCCGACGCCCTGCATCTGGTGCACGGCCCCATCGGCTGCGCGGTTTACACCTGGGATATCCGCGGCGCCCTCTCCTCTGGTCCCGAACTGCACCGCCTAAGCTTCTCCACCGACCTTAAGGAGCGGGAGGTGATCTTCGGCGGCGAGAAGAAGTTGAAGGCCGCCCTCCTCGAACTGATCGCACGCCACGCCCCCAAGGCCGCCTTTGTCTACTCCACCTGCATCGTCGGCATCATCGGCGACGACCTGGAGGCGGTCTGCCGCGGGGTCGAGGCCGAGACCGGCATCCCGGTCATCCCGGTGCAATCAGAGGGCTTCAAGGGCAACAAGCGGGCCGGCTACCACGCCGCCTGCCGGGCCATGGCGCGCCTGGTGGGCACCGGCGACACCAGCGGCATCTCCCCTCACAGCATCAATATCCTGGGCGACTTCAACCTGGCGGGCGAGATCTGGCTGGTGCGCGACTACTTCAAACGCATGGGCATCGAGGTGGTGGCCAACATCACCGGCGACGGCCGGGTGGACGACCTCCGCCGGGCTCACGGCGCGGCCCTGAACGTGGTCCAATGTTCGGGCTCCACCATGGAACTGGCCAAGATAATGGCGGAGAGCTACGGCACCCCCTCGCTCCGGGTCTCCTACTTCGGGATCGAGGATATGGCGGCATCCCTTTACAGCGTGGCCGCCTTCTTCAAGGATCCGGCCATGATGGAGCGCACCCGGCAGGTGGTGCGGACGGAGATCGCCACCATCATGCCGGAGCTCAAGCGCTATCAAGATGAGCTGGCCGGCAAAAAGGCCGCGATCTACGTGGGCGGGGCCTTCAAGGCCTTCTCCCTGGTCAAGGCCTTCCGTCTGCTGGGGATGAGCGTCGCCATGGTCGGCTCCCAGACCGGCACCAAGGAGGACTACCAGGAACTGGCCGAGATCTGCGACCCCGGCACCATCATCGTCGATGACGCGAACCCCCTGGAGCTCACCTCCTTTCTGGAGGAGAAGAGCGTCGATATCTTCGTGGGCGGGGTCAAGGAGCGGCCCATCGCCTACAAGCTGGGGGTGGGGTTCTGCGACCACAACCACGAGCGCAAGGAATGCCTGGCCGGGTTCGCCGGGATGCTGAACTTCGCCCGCGAGGTCCACGCCTCGGTCATGAGCCCGGTCTGGCGCCTTGCCCCCCGTCCGGCCCGCCCGACCGATTAACCGTGCGGCTTATCGTTTAAGGCTGTTTCCACTCGACGGCTTAACCCCTCCCCACCAAGGGAGATGCAAGGTAACTATCCAGCTCAAGGCCAGAAATTAGCAATAACCACTGAACCGTAACTGTTTTAGCAGTGCCGTAGATGCTAGGAAGAGGCCCGCGAGGTGTGCTGGTGCACATGAGCAGGCTGACGACCACGCAGCTGCGGTGTTGCTGGACAGTTACGATGCGAGGAGATAACGATCATGAGCAGCAACCCGCCGAAATACCTCTCCACCACCAACGCCTGTAAGCTCTGCGCCCCTCTGGGCGCCAGCCTGGCCTTCAAGGGGGTGGCGGGCGCCGTACCCTTCCTGCACGGTTCCCAGGGCTGCGCCACCTACATGCGGCGCTACCTCATCAGCCACTTCAACGAGCCCATCGACATCGCCTCCTCGGCCCTGGGGGAGAAGAACGCCATCTTCGGCGGCGGCCCCAACCTGAAGCTCGGGCTGACCAACGTCATCAAGAAGTACCATCCGGAACTGATCGGGGTAGCCACCACCTGTCTCACCGAGACCATCGGCGACGACGTGGCCCGCTTCCTAGCCGAGTACATCCGCGAGGTGAACGACCCGACGCTCCTGCCCAGGATCGTGCGGGTCTCGACCCCCAGCTATTCCGGCACCCACATGGAGGGCTTTCACGCCGCGGTGACGGCCCTGATCGCGGCCCTGGCCGAGGGTGGGGAGGCGAACGGCATCGTCACCCTCCTCCCCGGCCTGGTCTCGCCCGCCGACTTGCGGCATCTGAAGGAGATCATGGCCGAATTCGGGCTGGACTCCGTCCTCCTCCCCGACTACTCCGACACCATGGACGGCCAGGCCGCCAGCCGCTACGAAAAGATCCCGACCGGCGGCACCACCCTGGAGCAGATCCGCTCCACCGGGGCCGGACGGGCGGTGATCGAGTTCGGCCGCACCCTGGGTGAGTCCCCCAGCGGCGGGACGGTGCTTAAGACCCGCTTCGGCCTCGCCCGCCACCGGCTCGGGATGCCGATCGGCATCCGGGAGAGCGACGCCTTCCTTGCCCTGCTCGCCGAGTTGAGCGGCCGGCCCTCGCTGCCGGCAAGTCTTCAGGCCGAGCGGGGACGGCTCATCGACTCCCTGATCGACGGCCACAAGTACCTGTTCGGCAAACGGGCCGTGGTCTACGGCGAGGAGGACCTGGTGGTGGGGCTCACCGCCTTCCTCTCCGAGATCGGGGTGCGGCCGGTGCTGTGCGCCTCGGGCGGCAGGAGCGGCCACCTGCAGGCGGCGGTCAGCGCGGTCAGCGAGGGCTTCCTCCCCGAAGCGCCCCTGGTCCGCGAGGATACCGACTTCTTCGAGATCGCCGAGGAGGCCACGGCCCTGGCCCCTGACCTCATCATCGGCCACAGCAAGGGGTATCATCTGGCGAGGAGGCTCAATATCCCCTTGATTCGTTTAGGATTCCCGATCCACGACCGTCTGGGCGGCCAACGCCTCCTCCATCTGGGCCACCGGGGGGCGCAACGCCTCTTCGACGAGATCGTCAACACCGTGATCAGCCGCCAGCAGGAGCGGTCGCCGGTGGGCTACAGCTATATGTGATGGCGTCGCCAGGTCTGCCAATCGCCGTCCAGGGATGGACGGCCAAAATCAAGGAGAGAAAAAATGTCCAATCCCAACCTCGACCTGAGCCGGCACCCCTGTTTCAACCCCGGGGCCAAGGGGCAATTTGGCCGCGTTCACCTGCCGGTGGCGCCGCAATGCAACATCAAGTGTAACTACTGCAACCGCAAGTACGACTGCGTCAACGAGTCGCGCCCCGGAGTGACCTCCACCGTGCTCACCCCGGAGCAGGCGGGCGAGTATATGGTGCGGGTGTTGGCCAAAGAGCCGCGCATCACCGTGGCCGGCATCGCCGGGCCCGGCGACCCCTTTGCCAACGCCGAGAAAACCATGGCCACCATGCGTCTGCTGCGCGATGAATTTCCGGGGCTCCTCCTCTGCCTGGCCTCGAACGGCATGGACATCGGCCCCTACATCCCTGAACTGGCGGAGATGAACGTCTCCCACGTCACCATCACCATCAACGCCGTCGATCCCGCCATCGGGGCCAAGGTCTATGGCTGGGTGCGGGACGGCAATGTCATCCACCACGGCCATAATGGGGCCGAGATCCTGCTCGCCCGGCAGTTGGCGGCGGTGGCGGAACTCAAGCGCCACGGCGTCACGGTCAAGATCAACACCATCCTCATCCCGGGCGTCAACGACCACCACATCGAGGCGGTGGCCGAAAGGATGCGGGGCCTGGGCGCCGACCTCTTCAACTGCATGGCCCTGTTCCCGAACGTCGATACCCCCTTCGGCTCCCTTCCTCAGCCCAGCCCCGAGCAGATGGAGGAAACCCGGGCCCGGGCCGAGCGCTACCTCCCCCAGATGCGACACTGCACCCGTTGCCGGGCGGACGCGGTGGGGCTCCTGGATCAAGACCGGACCGAGGAGTTTCGCGGCTGCCTCGCCGCCTGCGCCACCCTGGCCCCGACCGTCAAGCCCCGGCCCTACGTGGCGGTGGCGACCCAGGAGGGGGTGCTGGTCAACCAACACCTGGGCGAGGCGTTACACTTCGAGATCTGGGAGCCGCACCAGGGCGGCTACCGGCTGAAGGAGCGGCGGGCCGCGCCCGAGACCGGTGGGGGGCTAAGGCGCTGGCTCCGGCTGGCCAGGATCCTTGGCGACTGCCGGGCCGTGCTCACCAGCGGCATCGGCGAGACCCCCAAGCAGACCCTGGAAAAGACCGGCCTGACGACCGTCACCATGAACGGTTTCATCGCAAGCGGACTCGCCGCGATCTACGAGGGCAAGAATCCGGCGGCCCTCAAAGGCCGGAGTCTTGCTTGCGGCAACCAGAGCTGCGGCGGCACCGGCGGCGGTTGCCTGTGAGCGCCATCGGCTTCCTTTCCCAGATCACCAGCCAGATAACGGCCAGGTCGGAGACCAGGTCGGATTATGCCGGGACTCATTGATTCAACCCTGCGCGAGGGGGAGCAGACGGCGGGGGTGCTGTTCACCCTGGACCAGAAGATCGCCATCGCCGAGGCGGTGGCGGCGGTGGGCATCGAGGAGCTTGAGCTTGGGGTCGCCACCAGCCTCGATGCCGAGCTGCCGACCCTGATCGACGCCTGTCGCGGCCTGGCGCGGCGGCCACGGCTCGCCCTCTGGTGCCGTTGCCGGGCCGAGGACATCGAGTGCGCGGCCCGGCTGCGGCCGGATGTCCTCTCCCTGTCCCTGCCCGCCTCGCACCGCCATATCCGCAAACGCCTGGGCAAGACCTACGCCTGGGTGCTTTCCTGTCTGCGCTCTTCGTTCCGGCAGGCGCGGGACCTGGGTCTCGGCTACCTCTCCCTGGGGGTGGAGGACGCCAGTCGAGCCGAGCCGGACTTTCTTGAGGAGTTGATCGACGAGGCGGTGGCGGCTGGGGCGAGGCGCCTCCGTCTGGCCGACACGGTGGGCATCATGACGCCGCAGGAAACCTCGGCCCTGATCGGTTCATGCCGGCGACGCCATCCGAACCTGGAGCTCGCCTTCCACGGCCACAACGATTTCGGCCTGGCCACGGCCAACGCCCTCTCGGCCTTGGAGGCCGGCGCGAAGTGGGCCGATGTCACGGTCCTGGGGCTCGGCGAGCGGGCCGGCTGCGCCCGGCTGGAGGAGGTGGTGGGCCTGCTGACCCTGGTCAAGAAAAGGCAAGCTTACCGGGTGGAGGGCCTGCGCGCCCTGTGCGGGCTGGTGGCCGAGGCGGCGGGGCGTCCCGTGGCGGCCAACCATCCGCTGGTGGGCAGCGCCATCTTCACCTGCGAATCCGGCCTGCATGTCCAGGGCCTGCTGGCAGACCCCGCCGCCTACGAACCCTTCCCGCCGGAGCGGGTCAACGCCAGCCGGACCATCCAGTTGGGGGTCAAGGCGGGCGGACGGGCCATGGCGGCTTACTGCGCCCGCCTGGGGCTGACGCCGCCGGTCAAGTCGCTGCCGACCCTGGTGGTCAAGGTCCGGCAGCGCGCCAAGGAACTCGGCCGACCGCTGTTGGAAGCCGAAATCAGGGGGCTCCTCTCCCCACCGGTGGGCCGCTGACTCGCTTAAACAACGGTAACTATCCAGCTAGTGCCGCAGAATTGGCATCGGCTGGGAACCGTAACTATTCAGCCGCGCCCCAGATGCGCGAAACCCAGCCGGCGAGCTATACTTTCGGTATGTGAGCCGGCTGGTGACAAAGCAGATGGGGTGCGGCTGGATAGTTACAAACAACGAAGGGCGACGCCGCCGAGCTCAAGGAACCAGGAGATGCCCGAAGCCGGCGAAAACCCCGATCATCACCCCGGTAAACAACTGGGCGTGCACCAGGTAGCTGTAGCGTTTGAGTTGGGCGGGGGGGAAACGCAAGGTAAGCATGAACCCAAAGGCGCCCTGCCAGGCAATCAGGGCCAAGACCAGCACCAGAAAGGGGTTCCAGCGGGCGGTGCCCATCAGCAGGGCATGACAGGGGAAGATGGCCACTGCGGCGGCCCCGACGTAGCGATGGCTGCGATTAAGCCAGATCAGCGCCTGGCGGAGCCTGGAGCGGGAGGCCTCATAGCGCTCCTGGGGGACTAACCTTTGCAGGAGGGCGCCCTCGTTCAGAAGCAATTTAAGCAGACTGCGCCCGTAGATCAGGATCATGGCGGCCAGCCCGGTGAGACCGAAGTCCTCGGCCAGCTCCTTGCGCGGGCCGTGGATCCCAATCACCGGCCCCCGATGCCAATACAGGTATAAAAACACCAAGAAGGAGCCCCCGGTCACCACCAGGGCAAAGGGGACGATCCTAGAGAGCGGCCCCTTGGGCTCGGTCACCGCGCCAACCTCACTGGCAGGAGGAGTGGCTGATGGCCTTGGTAGGGCAGTTCTCGACGCAGGCGCAGCACTCGATGCACTCGTCAATCGCCACCGGCACCGACTTGCCCTCCTTCACCTCGTACACGCTAGTGGGGCAGATGGCCACGCAGGCCCCGTTGCCGTTGCACAGATCGTAATCCACCATGATCTTGACCTTGTCACCGTCCCAAGTCCGCACGTCCATCGTTGGTCTCCCGCTGTTGATTAACTTAAATCCCGGCCCCGCTGCCTCAAGACAGCTCCTCCAGCAGTCGGTCGATATCGTCTTGGCTGGCCTCGCCGAAATCCTCCTGCCCCAGGGAGACGGCCGGGGAGGGCTTCGCTTCCGCCCCAGCGGGCGGCGGATCGTCCTTAACCCGCACCCCGGCGCCCTTGCTGACCGCCGCCAGGCCGTCGGCAAAGGCGAGGCCCGGCGTCTTCTCCTTCAGGGCCAGCAGTTCCCTGGCCTGGGCCGCCATCCTGGGGGCCAAATCCGCCTCCGGCCCCGATCCGGCCAGCATGCCGGCCAAGCGCTCCACCTCTCCCTTTAAGCTCCCGCCGAGCTTTAAGACCTCCCCCAGCCGCTCAGCCAGAGGCGCATCCGCCCCCCCCGCCGTCAGGGCGAGGCGCAGAGACTCGACCCCGGCCCGGCAATCGGCAAGCATCCCGGCCCCGTCCTCCCCTGGCGCGGCCCCGGCCTGGGCCTCGGGATCAGGGACGCTCACCTCCTCCTTGGCCGGCACCTCCAGGGGCAGAAACTGATCCAGGAAGATGGTGTCCTTCTGCTTGTCCATCTTGGCCAAGAGGTTGCGAATCCCCTTGTCGGAGCAGACGGTGCCCAGGGCGGCATAGATGTCGCTCATGGGCGCGGCGAGGAAGCCGTCGTCCTCCCGATAGCCCGCCGCCTGGGGGCTTATCAGGTCGTGGAAGCGGTTAAGGTCGAAGATCTCGCCCGCCCGGGCCCGGGCATCCTGGATATGGCCCTTGACCGTCTCGTTGGTGCACAGCTCGTACATGGTCTGGAACACCGCATCCAGGTTGAAGAGGTAACGGGTGACGGTCTTGGTGACCGGGGGAGGCCCGGCGGGGGCGGCCTGCCGGGCGGAGGCAAGCGCGAGCCGCTCCTCCAGGGCCGCCAAGGCGGCCAGGGCCGTGGGGCCGGGGCCAGAGAGCGAGTCCGCCGCCTGGCGCACGGCCGCCAAGGCCTGGTCAAACTCGCCGGCCAGGGCGGTGAGGGCGCCGGAGGGCGGCGCCGGGGCGGCCAGGGCCAACTCTTGGGCCAGATAACGCAGGCAGCGCTCGAAGTAGTCGTCTCCCGGGGGGACGGCGACGGGCGGCGGGCCGGACGGGGCCTTGCCCGCCATCTCCACCACCTTCTCCACCTCGATGATCCTCTCCACCACCTTGGTGGCGCTCGACTCCCCGGCGGGCAAGACGGTGATGTTATAGACGATCGCATCGGTGGGGATACGGAAGAAGCCGCTGCATATCTCTAAGGTTACCTCGATCCTCTTGTCGTCGGTCATGGCGTCGCCAACCCCTGTCTGACGGTGATTCGTGAAGCCCGCAAAGCCGGCCCCGCGGCCAGGCGCGGACCGTTAACGGATGCGGCCGGTGAACCTTACCCCGATTTCGTACTTGTCATCCGACCCGGCGTCCCGCGCGCACCACATCACCGCGCCGATGGCCCTAAGCCGGCCGATGTCGGCGGGGTCGCCGGTCTGGATCCAGTCGTCGCCCTCCTCCTGCCAGCCGGGAAAATCAAGCTCCAGGATCAACTGGCTGTTCTTCTCCAGCGCCTGGCCGGCCAGGAAACGCACCCCGCCGCCGCTAAAATCGCGCAACTCGCCGTGCTTGACATGGGCATCCTGGGCCAGGTCCTCGAAACGCCGATAGATAATGGGGGTATGCTTGCCGAACCGGATATGCCGCCGGCGTTCGTCCTGAAGCATGTCGATCTCGTCACTCACGCTCGTCTTCCTTGTTTGCTTACCAATTTTGGCCACCACCTAAAACCCGCCTGCCGCCGCCCGGCATCTGGTATCCCACCGCCAGGGGTCGGTTTTTTTATTTTAGGGATGGCAGCAACTCCCGAAACTCCGGGGTGCCGGCGGCCTGGAGCAGGTCGTAGATGATCAGCTCGGTGTTGGCCGCCACCCCGCCGATGTCCCGGATGCGGGCCAGGCCGGTGTCGTGGTTGTAGGGGGCGCGGGAGGAGACGGCATCGGCCGGCACCCAGGCCTGATAGCCCGCCCGGATGGCGCCGATGACGGTCTGGTAGATGCATATGTGGGTCTCCACCCCGCAGACGATCAGGGTGTCGATGTCGCTTGACAGGTGATCCGCCGCCTTCTGCAACCGCTGGTTGTTGAAGCCGCCGAACTCCAGCTTGTCGATCACCGTGACCCCGGAAAGTTCGGCCTGAATCTCGGGCAGCAGGGCGCCGATCTTGGCGGCGTTCTGGGTGGTGGCCAGGATCGGCATCTTCAGCACCCTGGCCGCCTTGATGAGCAGGAGTGAGTTTTTCACCACCAGGTCGCGGCCGACGATCAACGGCATCAGACGCTCCTGGATATCGACGACCATCAGGGCGGAACGGGCTGGGGAGAGATGCTTGGGATGGGACATGTCTTCCTCCATGGCGGCTTGATTTTTCTGGGGGCGCGACCTGCTTGCCGGCGCACAGGCTCTCTTTTAGTTGATAGGCGGTAATGTGTCGGGATGCAACAATAAATTGCACCTAGTGGTAATTATTTGGGGGCGCGGGCCTCCCGGCCGCCCAACACAACCAGCACCGGCAAGCAACCACCCTGGCGGCGCCTAACAAATGAGGTCAAATCACCAGGTTACAGCCCCTGGCAATAATAGTCGTTGCCAGGCGAAAATTAAAATGATAGAATTATTTTACCAGTAAAATGCTACCTTTTAACTAGCCACCAACAAGCGACCAGGGGGCTCCGGCGGCCCCACCCCTGCCAAAATGGCGCAACCAACAAATTGAAAAAGGAGAAAAAATCATGGGCGACACATTGGGAATGGGCTGGATTCGGGACTATCCGGACGTGCGCGACTACACGCCGGAGCACGAGCAGATCAAGAACCTAATCGGAACCGGCAACAAGAAGAAGAACGCCGCCCCCAAGGCGGGCACGGTTGACCTGCGCGCCTACTGCTCGCCGGTCGAGAACCAGTTGAATCTCGGTTCCTGCACCGCCAACGCCGGGGTGGGCATGTACGAATACTTCGAGAACCGCGCCGTCGGCACCTACACCAACGCCTCCCGGCTCTTCCTCTACAAGGTGACCCGCAACCTGATGGGCTGGACCGGCGACACCGGCGCCTATCTGCGCACCACCATGGGGGGTCTGGTGCTGTTTGGCACCCCGCCCGAAAAGTTCTGGCCCTACAACGTCCCCGACTTCGACAAGGAGCCCAGCGCCTTCTGCTACGCCTACGCCCAGAACTTCCAGGCCCTGCAATACTACCGGCTCGATCCCCCCGGCACCACGCCCACCGCCTTTCTCAACACCATCAAGAACTACCTGAACGCCGGCTACGTCTCCATCATCGGCTTCACCGTCTACAACTCCTGCAACCAGGCAGCCACCAGCGGCAAGATCCCCTACCCGGCCCCCGGGGACAAGGTGGCGGGCGGACACGCCATCGTCCTGGTCGGCTACGACGACGGCTTGAAGATCAAAAACACCAACCCCCGAGGGGTGGAGACCACCGGGGCGCTGATCTTCAGAAACTCCTGGGGCACGGGCTGGGGCAACGCCGGCTATGGCTATCTGCCCTACGAGTACGTGCTCAAGGGGCTGGCGGTCGATTGCTGGTCCATGATCAAGGGTGAGTGGGTGGCGAGCGGCGCCTTCGGCATCCCGGCCTAAGATGGCCACCAGCCAACTTCAGGCCATAAAATACCAAACAAAAGGAGGACAATATGAGCCTAGGTGACGAACTTTCCAGTCTGAACTTTGAATCCCTAATCGGCGGGCCGTTGAACGCGGTGGTCAAGGCCCAGGCCCAGTCGGCCATGACCTCGGTCGATTTCATCAAGGCGGTGGGCTTCGACCACGACCAGAACACCGGCGACATAACCGGGCCGACCATGATCACCTTCTCCTACAAGAAGACCGTGGACGAGAAGCAGACCGACGGCTCGACCAAGCCGGTGGAGAAGCAGTTCAACCTCACGGTGCCGTTTCTGACCATGCTCCCCATCCCCTTCATCCGGGTGGAGGAGACCACCATCGACTTCAACGCCAAGATCACCTCCATCATCGAGAGCAGCGCCGCCACCCAGTTCGGCATCGACACCGAGATGTCGGCCAAGGGCGGCTGGCTGTTCGCCTCCGCCTCGCTCAAGGTCAACTGCTCCTACAAGCGGAGCACCAGCTCCAGCGCCAAGGTGGAGCGCACCTACTCCATGAGCGTCCACGTCCGGGCGGTGCAGGACGAGCTGCCCGCCGGCACCGAGCGGCTGCTCTCCATCCTGGAGAACAGCATCAAGGAAACGCCGGCCTCGGCCTAAGCCCGGTGAACGGAGGAGGAAGCGATCATGGCTGACCTAGGCCGTCTGCTCGGCACCCTGCTCGGAAGCCTGGCCCACGCCCGGCGGATCGCCGACGAGGAAACCGCCGCCATCGCCGAGTACTACAAGAACAACCCCCTGCTGGAGGGCATGAGCCTGCCCCGGGTCCGGGTGCCGGAACTCATCCTCGACCTGCCGATGATCATCGAGGGTCACGAGGAGGGCGAGCCGAACGTCATGCAGGAGGACGCGGTGATCCGCAAGGCGGTGAGCGACGAGTTGCGCACGGTGCTGGAACGTGATAGGATCCACTTCACCCAGGCGATGGTGCAGCGTTTCGAGCAGGAGGTGAAGGTCGAACTCGACACCTTGAAGGCCGGGGGCGAGTTCGAGCGCGGCTATCCCCGCGAGCTGGCCGCCCGGGCGGTGGACAAGGCCCTGTCCCGGGCGGTGGCCGAGGTCGGGCCGCAACGGACGATCACCCAGGCCCAGTTTCGGGCCCTGTCCTCGGCGCTGAGGCTCAAGGCCAGCAACGTGGCCTTGAAGCGGGAAGGCGTGCCGGCCAAGATCACCGCCTCGATCATCAGCGCGGAGATCAAGGAGAAGGCCACCGCCAACAACGTGGTGCGGCTCAAGGTGTCGATGAAGGAAGAGGGCCTGGAGTGGACGATCGGCCAGAACGAGGACGGCACGGTGAACCAAAAACTGACG
>JAJYJA010000202.1 GCA_021789795.1 Deltaproteobacteria bacterium
GTCACGATCCAGGCCTTGATCGGGTAGGGGTCGCCGCTGATGGTGGTTTCCCGCACCACGTTGGTCAGGCCCTCGCCGCCGGCGAAGGGATAGTCGCCGAAGACCACCGAATCGCGCTTGGGCTCCGGATAGGCCGGGTGCTCGGTCAGCTTGGCCAGTTTGCCCTTGGGCGAGAGCCAGATGCCGCCGGGCCGGCCCCAGGTGCCGAGCAGGGCGTTTAAGATGGCCATGGCCCGGCCCCGCTGGGTGTCGTTGCCGTGCCAGGAGAAGTGCCGGCCGGGATGCACCATGACGTTGGGGGCGTTCCGGCCCAGGGCCCGGGCGACCTCGACGATGTCATGCTCGGGCAGCTCCGTTTCCCTGGCCGCCCACTCCGGGGTGTAATGCTTCACCTCCGCCGCCAGCTTGTCGAAGCCGTTGGTGTAGTTGGCGACGTAGTCCTTGTCGTACCAGCCGTTGGTGATGACCAGGTTGATCCAGGTGAGCAGCAGGGCGAGGTCGGTGCCCGGCTTGATGGGCATCCAGGTCGAGGCCTTGCCGGCGGCGGTGGAGAAGCGGGGATCGACCACCACGATCCGGGCCCCGTTGGCCACCGCCTGGGCGAACTCCTGGTTCTGCGAGTTGTGCATGTTCTCGCCCAGGTGGGTGCCGAAGAGGACGATCACCCGGCTGTTGGCCAGGTCAACCCGCTCGCAGGTGGACTGCGGGGCCTCGCCGAAGGTCAGCTCCCAGGCGACGTTGCGGGCCCCCAGGCACTGGGAGAACGAGGGGTAGGAGATGTTGGCCGAACCCAGGGCCCGCACCACGTTGGCGAAGTAGGTGCCGGGCGAGCCGTGCGCGAAGAGGGCGATGCTCTCGGCCCCGTACTTGCCCTTGATGGTGGTGAGCTTCTCGGCCACGTAGTTCAAGGCCTCGTCCCAGCTCGCCTGCTTGTAGCGGTTTTCGCCCCGGGCCCCGGTGCGGATCATCGGGACTTTGAGCCGATCCTTGTCGTAGAGCAGGCCGATGCCCGCCTGACCGCGGCCGCAGAGCTTGCCCAGGCTCTGCGGGTGGAGGGGGTTGCCCTCCAGCTTCACCACCTTGCCGTCCACCACCTTGGCGATCAGCCCGCATTTCCAGAAACACATCTCGCAGGTGGTGGGGACGTAACGCGCCTTGCCGCCCTCGGCCTGGGCCCGGGCCTTGGCCCCCAGAAACGGGGTCTCGGCCAGCAGGGTTCCGCCGGCGGACAGGGCGGCATACTTGAGAAAACTTCTTCTCGAAAAAGACATGGCACCTCTCCTGGTTTTAAAGAATCATTTAGGGCCGGCAGAGCCAGCCGCCACACAATAGTTAGTCTGCAAGCCTAGTTAACTGGCAAACGAGGGAGGTTCTTAATCCCAACCAGGGGTAAAATCAACTGCTACAAAGTGATATTGCTATGATATTACTCGTAAAAAAAGTGGTATTTGCTGATTGTCGCCATAAGGCCGGCGCGTTAAAAATATAGTGATTGAAGATAGTTGAAGTGATAATTAGCTGAAGCGTAAAAAATATGGGGGACTGGGAAAGATGAAGGCCCGCCGCCGTAAATCTTGACTTGCACCGGCAGGGAACTTAAGTTATAGGTCAAATTTTGTGATCAGAGGCCGTTTACCAACCAAATTTTCTATAGCTTACGGGAGGCATGTCATGTTGGAGGTAACAGGATTGGCGGTGGAGAAATTGAAGGAGTACCTCACCCAAAACAACATCAGTTCGGCGGTGCGGGTGTCTTTGATGCAGGGCGGCTGAGCGGGGCCCTCGCTGGGATTGGCTCTGGATGAGCCAAACACGAACGACACCTCCTACGACAACGACACGGTGAAGTTTCTGGTCGATAACGAGTTGATGAAGAGCTGCGGGGGGATCAAGATCGACTACATGGACGCCGGCTACCGCTCGGGCTTCTCGATCACCTCGACCATCCCGGTGAGCGGCGGCGGGGGTGGCTGCGGGGGCTCGTGCAGCTCCGGCTCCTGCGGTTGAGGCCGGGTTTATCAAGTCGTCGGCAATGGCCAAGCGGCCCCTTGACCAGGCAGGTTAAGGGGCCGCTTGTTTTTTGAGGCTGGTTGAGAGAGGCAGGGCGATATGGCGCCACCGGTTGATTTTCCGCCCGAGCTTGGCCAGGCCTTGGTGGCCCTGGCCCGGCAGACCATCGCTGCTCGGCTGGGCCTGGACGTGCCGCCCGCGAGCCGCCCAGCCCCGCACCAACTGCAAGACCCGGCGGTCAGGGAGCGGCAGGGGGTGTTCGTCACCCTGACCATCGCCGGTCGCCTGCGGGGCTGCATCGGCACCTTGAGTCCCGAGCAGCCCCTGGTCGAGGGGGTGGCCCGGCAGGCGGTTAACGCCGCCTTCAACGACCACCGCTTCCCGCCGGTTGCGCCCGAGGAGTTTCCCCGCCTCGAGGTCGAGGTCAGCGTCCTAAGCGAGCCGCAAGCCCTGCCCTACGCCGAGGCCCGCGAGCTTGTCGCCCGGCTGCGGCCCGGCATCGATGGGGTCATCCTTAGTTTAGGCCGCCATTCCGCCACCTTTCTTCCCCAGGTTTGGGGTCAGTTGCCCCGGCCTGAAGACTTCCTGTCCCATCTGTGTCTGAAGGCGGGGCTGCCCGCCACTGCCTGGCGGGACTCGCCGCTGGCGGTGTTTACCTACCAGGTTCGGCACTTCTCGGATCATCTCGGCTGAGGCCTTAACCAGGTCGGGGCCTAAATCCTTGCTCTATCCTCCGGCGGATGTTGGCCGGCCAGCCGGCCCCCGTCGCCCGTCGCCAGCCTTGCCGGATCAAGCCGGCCAACGCTGACCATCAGCGAGACGCCCCGGCGCTGGGCCAGCCGGCACCAGTTCCCGATCTCCGCCGCCAGGGTCTCTTCTCCCACCCGTTTTCCCGGCCTGCCGCCATCCACCTGGTGGTCGATCACCCCCGAATTAACGTAAGTCCATTGGCCGTTTTTTTGGGAGACCACCCCCGTATGTCCCTGGGAGGGGGTGGAAAAGGAGAGCAGCATCCCCTCCCTTAGCCGGGGGGCGATCTGGCGGATCAGCTCCTCCGCCTGCCGGGCCGCGTCCCTGATCCGGGGGAAGGTGGCCCCGTAGACCGGCTCGCCCGCCGTCACGATCAGACCCTCTCCGTTCCGGTAGGCGTTTTCGGGCAGGCCGTGGGCCTTGGCCAGATCGGTTAGGCGCTGACGCAGGCCGTGGGCGCCCAGGTAGGATACCCCTTGATCCTCAAGCCCCCGCACCACCAAGTCGTAGCAGTCCAGGGCCGAGTAGGGGGTGCCGATGTAGGACTTGACCGAGGCCGCCAGCCGCTGCCCGAAATCCTGGCCGGGGCGCCCCGGATCGGCGGGGTTATCCGTTGCCGCCGCTGCTGGGGCGGGCGAGGGCGAGATTTCGGCGGGCGGCGAGCTGGGGGCGGTGGGCATGGCGGCTTGGGGATGGGCCTCGTGGGTGGCGGGCGGGGCGGGGGAAAAAATCAGTTCCTGGGTCTCCGGGTCGATGGCCACCAGGGTTCCTGGCCGCAGGGCGTTGTAGGGCTTGTGCCGGTTGACCGGCGCGAAGATGATCTTCCAGGCCCGGGCCTTTAGCCTGGGGTCTCGGGTCAACAGGTGGGAGACGGTGGGGGTCTGCGGCCCGATGACCCCGATGGACAATGGCGCCTTGGCCTTGGCCGGCGGGGAGGCGGGGCTGGGGGTGTGTGCGTTGTCGCTGGGGTTGCCCGGCGGCGGGGCTTGGCCCGGCGCTGACTCCCGAGGCGGGCCCTGACGGGCCGCTTGCTTAAGCAGGGCGGCGAAGGTGCCCGGGCCCTCCGGCTGGGGAACAGGGCGGGCGGGTGGCGCCGACAAGGCGCGGCTGGGGGTGAGGGTGGTGATCGGCATGGCGGTTTTTTCAGGCTTGGCCATTGGCTCAGCAAGAAAAAGGCCATGATGCCTTTGCCGGAAGATGTGGGCGTATTTTGCCAGTTCTAGCCAGTGTCGTCTGGTTAAGGAATTGATGATCTCGCAAAAAGGTAGCCG
>JAJYJA010000203.1 GCA_021789795.1 Deltaproteobacteria bacterium
CCACCCCTGGCAGGTATCGAAAATCCTTCATTTTATCCTCCAAAACGCCTGTCCCACCCAGAGACCTACGGCCAGCAGCAGGGCCAAGACCTGCGCCGGGATGCCGCGCCGCATCTCCTTCTCCACCCCGGTGGGCGAGGTGAAGGGGGTGGCGCCGGTGAAGTTCATGGCGCCATACGAGCCGACCGCCAGCGCCAACAGGGTCATGGCCAGTCCGTCCCCCACGCCCGCCCGCCGGAGCAGGGCCACCCCCAGGCCGGCCACCGCCCCGGTCAGCAGGCCCTTCAGGTAAAACGAGCGGCCCGGCAGCCAGGGGAGCAAGAGCGGCACCGCCACCGCCCCGCTGACCATCCCCGCCCCGTAGGCCAGGGCCAGGTCGAGCGCCCGCCGGACGAACAGCGGCCAGGAAAAATGCGGGCCCAGGGCCGAGAGCACGACCACGGCCACCAGCGCCCACAGGGAGGGCTTGAGGATCAGGGAGAGCTCGACCGGGATCAAGACCGCCCGCTCGGCCAGGGTGAAGCTCACCTGCCGCATATCCGGGGTCGCCTGTCGGCCGGCGACCAGAAAACGTTTCAGATCCCGGGCCCTGATCGGCCCCCAGACGGCCGAGAAGCCGCAGGCGGCCTTGAGCGCCTGAGCCGCCACCCCAGGGGCGCCCAACTGGGGCAGGATCAGCTCCCGGTGGCTCACCACCTCGGCCAGCCGCACCAGCCCCAGCCGCCGCACGACCTCGGCGGTGGCAAAGGTCTTCTTGCCCGCCGCGCACCAGACGTTGATCCCCCGGGTGTCCAAGACCACCAGCCAGGCGTCTAGCCCCCCAAGCTCCCGGCGCAGCAGGTCGAAGCTCAGCTTATAGTTGGCGCTGACCAAGACCGGCGACTCCGCACCCGGACTGCCCACCGCGTACAGGCCAGGGGCAATCCGGTAGCGATCCCGGCCAATCCCCAGCCGGGCGCGCAGCCAGCCCAGCCAATCCCCCAGCCCCAACCGGGTCGCCACCTCGGGCACCGGCCCGGCGGGGGTGGGGATAAAGCGCCGGACGAACGGACATAGCTGGTAGCCGGGCCGCTCGTCCGGCGAGCTGGGCGGGCCAGGCCGCGAGCCGCAGCAGGGGGCGTCGTCGTCCGCGGCGGCGGGCTGAAACATGGGCAGGGGCGGCAGGCCCCGCTGGTCAATAGCCGGCATCAGGTGTGGAAGCGGAAGGAGATGCTGACCTTGGCCCGGAAGGTGGAGATCATCTCCCCCTCGATGGTCATGTCCAGCTCCTTGATGGTCGCCACCCGGAGATCGCTGTACTTCTTGCGGGCGATGTCGATGGCGTTCTTGGCCGCGTCCTCCCAGGAAACCTTGCTGGTACCCACGAATTCCACCATCTGATAGACGCTGTTTGGCATAATCCTCTCCTCGTTGGGGATGAATGAAACCGGCGGTGCCTCTAGGCCCGGCGGCGATAGACCTCAATGGTGTAGGGCGCGGGGGAGGTGACCGGCTCGCTTTTCGCCAGGACGAACTCCGGGCCCAGGACGGGGAAAAAGGCGTCGCCCGGGGCCGCCAGCGGGATGCGGCTTAGGATCACGGTGTCGGCGAGCGGCAGGGCCTGGACAAAGACCTGCTCCCCGCCGATCACGAACACCCTTTCGGCCTCAAGGCAACGGGACAGGGCCGGGGCCAGCCCGGCCGCCACCTCGCAGCCCGGGGCCCGGTAGTCCGGGTCGCGGGAGAGGACGATGTTCCGCCGCCCCGGCAGGGGCCGGCCAATGGACTCGAAGGTCCTGCGGCCCATGATTAGGGGGTGCCCCCAGGTGGTCTCCCGGAAGCGGCGCTGCTCGCCCTGGACATGCCAGGGGATGGTCTGCCGCCAGCCGATCACCCGGTTTTCGGCCATCGCCGCCATGATCACGATCTCGACGCCCATCCCCACCTCCCTCCGGCCCCGGCTGGTTTTGCGCTTGCCAAAGCCGGCCCCGCTCCTTATATTACCGGCGTGCCCAGCACCCCCACCGCCCACCGGAACACCAGTCAGGACACGGCCCAACCGCCAGCACCCACACCCTCATGGACTATTACAAGATACTAGGCGTCGACAAGACGGCCAGCCCCAACGACATCAAGAAGGCCTACCGCAAACAGGCCTTGAAGTATCACCCCGACCGCACCAAGGGCGACAAGAAGGCGGAGGAAAAGTTCAAGCAGGCCAACGAGGCCTACGCGGTGCTCTCCGACCCCGAAAAACGCAAGCAGTACGACACCTTCGGCTCCGAGACCTTCCAGCAGCGCTACTCCCAGGAGGACATCTTCCGGGGCGCCGACCTGGGCTCGATCTTCCGGGAGTTCGGGATCAACATCGGGGGCTTTTCCCAGGGCGGCGGCCGCACGCGGGCCAACCCCGCCTTCGAGACCTTCTTCAGCCAGCAGGGCCACGGCGGCCAGACCTTCCACACCCAGGGTTTCGGGGGCCGGGGCGGCGGCCAGGCGGTCAAGGGCGAGGACGCCACCCTGGCGCTGGCCATCACCCTGTCTGACGTGCTGCACGGCGGCGAAAAGACCATTGCCCTGGGCCGGGGCCCGGCCGGCGACCGGGTATCGGTGAAGATCCCGGCGGGCATCGAGTCGGGCAAAAAACTGCGCATCCCGGGCCGGGGAGGCCCTTCCCCCCTGGGCGGGCCGCCCGGCGACCTCTACCTGCTGCTCAACGTCCAGCCACACCCGGACTTCGCCAGGGAGGGCAACGACCTGATCCGCGAGCAGCCCATCCCCTTCTCCGCCGCCGCCCTGGGCGGCACCATCGCCGTGCCCACCCTGGAAGGCAAGACCTTGAACGTCAAGGTGCCGGCCGGCATCCAACCCCAGTCCAAACTTAGGCTCAAGGGCCACGGACTGCCCAGCGGCCCGCACGGGCCCCGGGGCGACCTCCTGGTGCGCTTCGTCAGCCAAGTCCCCCCCCAACTCACCTCCGAGCAGCAGGAACTGATCGAACGGCTCAAGTCCCTGGGGCTGTAGCGCGGTTGGCGCCTTACGCCAGCCGCTGGCCGGCGAGCCTCGAAAGTGCCTCAAGATACCGGGCCCTGGTCTTGGCCACGATCTCGGGCGGCAGGGGCGGAGGCGGCGGGGTCTGCGGCCAATCGAGGGAGAGCAGGTAGTCGCGCAGGAACTGCTTGTCGAAGCTGGCCTGGCCCCGGCCCACCGCGTAGCCGTCCACCGGCCAGAAGCGGGAGGAGTCCGGGGTCAGCACCTCGTCGATCAGGATCAGCTCACCCTCAAACCAGCCCAGCTCGAACTTGGTGTCGGCGATGATGATCCCCCGGCTCAAGGCGTAATCCGCCGCCTTCTCGTACAAACGCACGCAGATGTCGGCGATCCGCTCGCTCTCCGGGCCGCCGATCAGCTCCCGCATCCGCTCAAGCGAGATATTCTCGTCGTGCGTCCCCAGGGCCGCCTTGGTGGAGGGGGTGAACAGGGGCCGGGGCAGTTTAGCCGATTCAGCAAGGCCTGCGGGCAGGGCGAAGCCGCAGACCACCGGGCCCTGGCCGTAGGCCTTCCAGAAGGAGCCGGAGAGATAGCCGCGGACGATGCACTCCACGGTCAGGGGGGTGGCCTTCTTGACCAGCATACTGCGGCCCGCGAGCTGCTCCCGGTAGGGGGCGCAGGCCTCCGGGAACCTATCGACCTCGGCGGTGAGCAGGTGGTTGGGGACGATGTCCTTCAGGTAATCGAACCAGAAAAGCGAAAGCCGGGTCAGGATCTCGCCCTTGCCGGGAATGGGGTCGGCCATCACCACGTCGAAGGCCGAGATGCGGTCGGTGGCCACCATCAGCAGGCAGTCGCCCAGGTCGTAGAGGTCACGGACCTTGCCGCGGTGGAGGAGTTTGAGGCCGGGAAAGTCGGTTTGGGAGACAACGGGGCTGGGCATGGTGACTCCTTGAATCTAAGAGAATAATTCTAAGTTGCATTAAAAAGAATACTTCCAGCAAGCATTCGGAACGAGACCGCGAAGGCAAGCGAGCAGCGACG
>JAJYJA010000204.1 GCA_021789795.1 Deltaproteobacteria bacterium
ATGGCCACAAAAAAGTTGAAGAGCTCTTTTAATAGCTCCCGCTGGCCGTTGATGTAGATGCCCTCCAGGGCCTGCAACTCGTCGATGATGATGATGGGGCGGACGTTCCGGGCGTTTAGCTTCTCAAGCTCCCTTTTCATGACCACGAAGGGGTCGAGCTCGTTGGCGTCCAGGCCTTTCAAGACCTCCACCGACAGCTTGAAGACCTTCAGGTCATATTCGCGCCGTTCCCGGACATCGGTTTTCTCTTTGGAGTAGTCGTGCTCGAAGAAGGCGCGGATGAAATCCTGGTAGCGGGTGATCAGGATCTCTCGCAGGTTGAAATGCTTGAGTTCGTAGGCCGCATTATTTAAGTTTTCCTTGATGAACCGGTAGAGCAGGGTGGTCTTGCCGCTGCTCTTGGGGCCAAAGATGAACAGTAGGTTCATGGGCCGCTCGGCGATCCAACTGGCGAGGAAGCGCATCTCCTGCTGACGATTGATAAAGGCGGGTTCGAGGGTGTATTCCATTTGAGCTGTCCGTGAAGTTCTCATGCGCATTGCCTTCTGGGCAGCCTAGTGGTTGCCGGTGGTGAAGGCATGGGCCGTGGCGTCCGGGAGAGGGGCATCCCCTTGGGCCGCTCGATAGCTCTGGTCTGTACGGGCGCCAGGAGAACCAAATCGTAATATATGTGTCCCCGTCAAGGCCCTTTCGTTGCTTTAGGCCGGCAAAGTCGCCATTAACGCGGAAAATTCCCGCAAATCTCCAAGCCGCTGGCGCAGGATGCCGTAAACAGCTTTATAATCAATTTTCCAGTACATGTGCAGCCTGACTGCCCGATGGCGTGCGCGTGAGGTGCATTGCTATTGCCCCAATAAATTTATAGTGGTTAATGCAGGCGATTGTCAATTGGTAAATCCTGGGGGAGAGCCAGAGAACCGCCTTGACAAAACCGGTGGTCGTGGTGCACGATGTTATTCACCGACTGATACAAAATGGGCGTGTTGAGGCCGTCATTTTGGGCCATTGAGGCGCGACTGCCTGCTGCTTGGGGGCGCTCTCGCTGGATTCCGGCTAAGGGCCCGCCGGAATGACGGACAAGTCGAAACGAGGGGGAAATTTTATGTGCGGGATCGTGGGCTATGTCGGCAAGCGGCGGGTGGTGCCGATCATCATCGAGGGGCTGAAACGGCTCGAATACCGGGGCTACGACTCGGCGGGTCTGGTGTATATCGAGGCCGGCCAGGTCAGGAAGCACCGCTGCAAGGGCAAGCTGGCGAACCTCGAGGAGTTGATGGATTCGGTCGTCACCGACAGCCATATCGGACTGGGCCACACCCGCTGGGCCACCCACGGCGCGCCCTCCGAGGCCAACGCCCATCCCCACAGCGACTGCACCGGGGAGCTGGTGATCGTCCATAACGGTATCATCGAAAATTACCACTCCCTGCGGGAGGAGTTGCAGGCCAAGGGGCACGACTTCACCTCCGCCACCGACACCGAGGTGCTGGCCCATCTGATCGAGGAGGCCCTGGATGGCGACCTGGTGGCCGCCGTGCGGCAGGCCGTCACCCGGGTGGAGGGCTCCTACGCCTTGGGGGTGATGTGGGCCGGCCAGCCCGACCGCCTGGTGGCGGTGCGCCATCAGAGCCCGCTGGTGCTGGGGATCAAGGAGGATAGCGGCTGCTTCATGGCCTCGGACATCCCGGCCCTCCTGCCCTACACCAACCAGGTGGTGTTTCTGGAAGACCAGGAGATGGCGCTACTCAAGCAGGACGGCTGGCAGGTGATGCGGGTGGATAGCGGCCAACCGGTGGCCAAGGAGGTGCGGCGCATCGACTGGAACGCCGGGATGGCGGAGAAGGCGGGCTACCGCCACTTCATGCTTAAAGAGATCTACGAACAGCCCCAGGCCATCCTGAACACCTTCCGGGGCCGGTTCGATCCGGAGACCGGGCGGGTGCTGCTGCCCGAGATCGGTTTGGCGGTCTCCGAACTCGCCAGGATCAAACGGGTTTCCCTGGTCGCCTGCGGCACCTCCTGGCACGCCGCCCTGGTGGCGAAATACTGGATCGAGAAGTGGGCCGCGATTCCGGTGGAGGTCGATATCGCCTCCGAGTTCCGTTACCGGCGGCTGCTGCTCGACCCCGAGGTGCTGGTGGTGCCGATCTCCCAGTCGGGCGAGACCGCCGACACCCTGGCCGGGATGCGGCTGGCGCGTTCGCTGGGCGCCAAGGTGGTGGCGGTCTGCAACGTGGTGGGCAGCACCGTGACCCGCGAGGCGGACGGCACCATCTACACCCACGCCGGCCCGGAGATCGGGGTGGCCTCCACCAAGGCCTTCACCAGTCAACTCGTGGCCCTCTTCCTGCTGACCCTGTATCTGGCCCAGGCCAGGGAGGTGATCTCGGAGGGGGAAAGCGTCGCCCTGGTCAACGTCCTCCTGACCCTGCCCGCCATCCTGGAGCAGGAGATGCCCCGCATCCAGCAGGAGATGGACGTGATCGCCGAGGAGTTTTCCCGTTGCCGGGACTTCCTCTATCTGGGCCGGGGGGCCAATTTCCCCATCGCCCTGGAGGGGGCCTTGAAGCTCAAGGAGATCTCCTATATCCATGCCGAGGGCTACGCCGCCGGCGAGCTCAAGCACGGCCCCATCGCCCTGATCGACCGGGAGATGCCGGTCTTGGCCCTGGCGCCTCGCGATGCGGTGTACCGGAAGCTGGTCTCCAACGTCGAGGAGGTGCGGGCCAGAAACGGCCGGATCATCCTCATCGGCTCCCAGGGCGACGACAGCCTGGCGCGCATCGGCGAGCGGGTGGTGCTGCTGCCCGAGATCCACGAGGACCTAAACCCCATCCTCTACACCATTCCCCTGCAACTGCTAGCCTACCAAATCGCCAACCTGCGGGGCTGCGACGTGGATCAGCCGCGCAATCTCGCCAAGAGCGTAACCGTGGAGTGATGTGGATAGGCTGGTTAGGGTGTCCGGAGGGGGAGGGGCGAGATCACTCCAGGTGCAGGGCGGTTGCGCTGGCCGATGAGATAGCGTTGCTGACTTGTCCGGGTACGGAAAAAATCCTAACTGTCTAACGTCCGCCTTCAACCCTAAACGCCTAAGCCCCTACAGCCTAAACAACCTACTCCCAAGGAGTATCCCATGAAAATCCTAGTCACCGGCGGGGCCGGATTTATTGGCTCCAACGTGGTGGATGCCTATCTCGCCGCGGGCCACGAGGTGGTGGTGATCGACAACCTCTTCTCCGGCAAGCTCGCCAACCTAAACCCCAAGGCGCGTTTTTACCTCATGGATATTCGCTCTCCCGAGGTGGACAAGATGTTCGCCCTGGAGCGGTTCGACCTGGTAAACCACCACGCGGCCCAGATGTCGGTGCCGGCCTCGGTGGCGGACCCGGCCTTCGACGCCGATGTCAACGTCAAGGGGTTTTTGAACCTCCTGGAGGCGGCCCGGACGCATAAGGTCAAGAAGGTGATCTTCATCTCCTCGGGCGGGGCGATCTACGGCGAGGCCAAGGATTATCCCACCCCCGAATCGTCCCCGCCGCTGCCCCTCTCTCCTTACGCCATCACCAAGGCGGTGTCGGAGCAGTACCTGGCCTTTTACCGGCATCAGTACGGCCTGGACTACACGGTGCTGCGCTACGCCAACGTCTATGGCCCCCGCCAGATTCCCCACGGCGAGGCTGGGGTGGTGGCGATCTTCATGGATCGGCTGCTCGGCGGCCAGCCCTGCACGGTGTACCATTTCCCGGACGAGCCTCGGGGCATGACCCGCGACTACTGCTTCGTGGGCGATGTGGTGCGGGCCAACCTGCTGGCCCTGGACAGGGGCATTTGTGAGGCGTACAATATCGGCACCACGGTGGCCACCCATACCTTGGAGTTGTTTAACGCCATCTACGAGGTGATAAGGGCGGCGCGCCCTGAGGTGGACGAGGCCCTGCGCCGCCCGCAGATGGGCGAGGCCCGGGCCGGAGACCTGACCCGGAGCTGCCTGAAGATCGACAAGGCCCG
>JAJYJA010000205.1 GCA_021789795.1 Deltaproteobacteria bacterium
GAGGAAAAGTATGTCCACCCCCGATGGGGATCAGTTGACCGGAAAAATCACCATAAACGGTGAAAATAGCGTCATTGCCGGTGCTTGTCAACAAATAGCGACAAAGCCAACGCCGCCCAGAAAAGCCCCCTTGTCCCTCGCCCCTCCCAGCCTCACCACCGCCTCCCGGAGGTAATAGTTGTGCCAGCCCCGGCGCCTGGCCCGCCAGTAAAGGTCGAGCTCGGCCCGCCCCCAGCCGCCGGCCTTGAGACCGCCGATCTCCTCCAGGGCCTCCCGCCGCAGCAGGTGGCAGCGGCCCAGACAAAAATCCACCTCCCCGCTGCGCCCCATAAACACGGGAAGCGGCCAGGGCCAAGGCAGACGGGCGAGTCTAAACAGCCAGGGGAATTCGGCGCCGGAGGCGATCTCCCGGCCCTCGGGGCCGAGCAGCCTGGGCCCGGCCAGACCGACCTCCGGGGCCTCGTCCATGAAGTCCACCAGCCGCGGCGGGCAGTCTGGGCCCAGCCAGGCCGAGGCGGGAAGGAGCAGGAGGTAGCGGCCCCGGCTTAAGGCCAGCAGCCGATTGACGGCGGCCAGCTCGGTCAGGCCGCCCAGCCGGACCACGGTGAGGCCGGCAAACTCGTCGGCCAGGGAGTCCAGGCCCTGACCGGCGGTCTCCGCCACCAGGGCCTCGTACTCCACCCGCCCGGCCTGGTCGCGCAACGAGGAGAGCAGCCGGGACAAATCCTCCCGCTCGTCCGGGCCGGCCACCACGCAGACCGACAGGTCGATTTCGCCCTCGGCCAAGGCCTAACGCCGCTCGGCCAGCCGCTCCCGGACGGTGGGGAAGAGCCCCATGTCGGTGTGGGGCAGAAAGAGCGAGGCCATGTAGTGGTTCATGAACTGCGGGCTCTCGGAAAGCTCCATGTTGGTCATCAGCCGGCTGACCTGGGTGCGTTCCCGAAAGCGCTTGTGGTCGGTCAGGCTGATCTGGGCGCCGAGCAGCGAGGCGTTGCCGAGATAGAAGAAGCGGCCCCGGTCGATGTCGGGCAACAGCCCGATGGCGATGGCCCGCTCCAGATCGATGTAGGCCCCGAAGTTGCCGGCCAGAACCACCCGTTCCAGGTCGGAGAAGGTCATGCCCACCGATTCGAGCAGGGTCACGTAGCCGGCGAACATCGCCCCCTTGGCCCGGATCAGGTTGTCGAGATCGACCTCGGTGATCATCAGATCCTCGCCGGTCATGGTGTCCTTGGCCCAGGCCAAGACGTACTCGAAGCCGTCGGCGCCCTCCCGCAGCCTAGGGTGCTTGCGGCCCCGGTCGAACTTGCCCTGCTGGTCGATGACCCGCGCGTCCAGCAGCTCGGCCACGATGCTGATCAGCCCCGAGCCGCAGATGCCCTTGGGCTTGGCGTGCTCGATGGTGATGATCATCGGCTCCAGGGTCTCGGGGTCGAGGTGGAAGTTTTCGATCGCCCCGCTCGCGGCCCGCATCCCGTGCTTGATGCCGCCGCCCTCGAAGGCCGGCCCGGCGGAGCAGGCGGCGCAGATCATCCAGTCGTCGTTGCCGACCACGATCTCGCCGTTGGTGCCGATGTCGATGAACAGGGTGAGCGCAGGGCTTCGGTACATCTGGCAGGCGTGGACGCCGGAGACGATGTCCCCGCCCACGTAGCTCGCCACCGAGGCGTAGAGGAAAAGCCGCATCGAGGGGTGGGCGTCGATGCCGATGGCCGCCGCCCGGGTGAGCGGCATCTGGTTGCAGATCGGCACGTAGGGCGCCTCGCGGATGAACTTGGGGTCGAGCCCCAGGAGCAGGTGACTCATGATGGTGTTGCCCGCCGCCATGATGTAGGTGATGTCGCTGGCGGCGATGCCGGCGGTTTCGCAGGTGGCGGCGATGATCTGGTTGATCGAGGCCACCACCTTCCCTTGCAGTGTCTTTAGGCCGCCGGGCCGCTGGGAGTAGATGATCCGGGAGATGACGTCCTCGCCGTGGGCGATCTGGCCGTTATAGACCGAGGACTCGGCGATCACCTGGCCGCGGTTTAGATCGAGCAGCACCCCGCCGATGGTGGTGGTGCCGATGTCCACCGCCAGGCCGTAGAAACGGCCGGTGGTGTCGCCCGGCTCGACGGCGATGATCCGGTCCGGCTCCTCCTCCCGTTTGCCGCGCAGGAGGATGACCGTCACCTCCCAGCCTGACTGGCGCAGGATGAAGGGCAGGGTGCGCAGGAGTTCCGGGTGGTCGTAGGTGGGCTCGTCGCAGTCCAAGCAGCCCTTGCGGATGGCCCGCATCAGGCGCTGGAGGTCGGGGACGTTGTCCTCGATGCTGGGCGGATCGATCTTCAAAAACCGCTTCTCCACCGGCGGGTCGATCTCCCAGGCCCCGACCAGGGAGTCCAGGGAGCGGGCCGGAATGGCGCGGGTGGTCTTGGGCTTGCGCCGCAAGTCGCGGCCCACCTCCCGGGCCTTGACCGGCACCCGCACCACCAGGTCGCCGGACATGACGCTGGTCTTGCAGGCCAGGACGTAGCCCTGCCGCCGCTCCGCCTCGGGGATGACGTTCTGCTGGCCGCCGGCCGCCTCGCCGCTTTCGATCAGCACCCGGCACTTGCCGCACACCCCGTCGCCGCCGCAGCTCGCCGGGACATAGACCCCGGCGCCGGCCGCCAGATCGAGCAGGTTGTCACCGGAGCGGGCCTCGACGGTGATCTCGTCAGGCAGGAAGCGGACGTTTGGCATCAGGTAGATCTCCTGAAAAATTGCTATCGAAAAGGGCGAAAATCGCCTAAATAGTGGCGTTGATAGGGACGTAGCCCATCGCCGGCAGCCAGCCCCAGGCGTCCCGCCGTCCTTATACCCCAGCCCCCAACCTCTTTCAATGAGATAATCCACCCATGGAAACCCCGCTCATCCCGGCCCAGGCCGGTTTCATCCAGTTCGACGTCCTCCTGGGACGCTGGCCGGAGAACCTGGCCAGCGTCCGCCGCGAGTTAGCCAGACTAAACCCCGGCCCCGGCGCCCTGATCGTCCTGCCCGAGCTGTGGGCCACCGGCTTCGCCTATGAACGGAAGGCGGCCCTGGCCCAGGAGACCCCGGCCCTCCTGGCGGCCATCCAGGAGGAGGCCAGCCGCCACGGCTGCCTCTTGGCCGGATCGCTCCTGGAGGCCGACGAGTCGGGGGCGGTTTACAACACCCTCTTCGTCACCGGCGGCCAGGGGACGCTGGGCCGCTACCGCAAGCAGGAGCTCTTCCCACCCCTGGGCGAGGACCGGCATTTCACCCCCGGATCGGCGCCGGCGCCGGTGGAGACGCCGTTGGGGCCGCTCGCCTGCCTCGTCTGCTACGACCTGCGCTTCCCGGAACTGGCCCGACTCCAGACCGGCCAGGGCGCCGGGCTGATCGTGGTCGCGGCCCAGTGGCCCCTGGCCCGCCGCGACCACTGGCGGACGCTGCTTGCGGCCCGGGCCATCGAGAACCAGGCCTTCGTGGTGGCCTGCAACCGCTCCGGGCAAGAGGCGGGGACGGCCTTCGCCGGGGCCTCGGCCATCATCGGCCCGGATGGCGCGACGCTTGCCGAGGCCGGGGAAGGGCCGGATTCCCGGCTGCTCACGCTTGCCCCCGGCCAGCTCGCCCAGGCGCGGGGCAGCTTCTCCCCCCTGGCCCGACGGCCCTACCGTTTCCCGGACGAGGGCAAGCTCAAGGAGCTGCCGGCCCTGCAACTACAACTCGCCCGGCAACGGGCCTTGGGCCGGCGGGTGGTCTTCACCAACGGCTGCTTCGACATCATCCACCAAGGCCATGTCTCCTACCTGGAGGCGGCCCGGCGACTGGGCGACTGCCTGGTGGTGGGCCTAAACAGCGATCAATCCATCCGGGCCTTGAAGGGCCCCCAGCGACCGGTGAACCCGGAGGCGAGCCGGGCCCGGGTGCTGGCCGCCCTGGGCTGCGTGGACTTCGTGGTGATCTTTGGGGAAGAGACCCCGCTTTCGCTGATCCGCGCCCTCAAGCCCGACGTCCTG
>JAJYJA010000206.1 GCA_021789795.1 Deltaproteobacteria bacterium
CCGTCATGCGTACCAGAAAGCCGCTTTTATTCGGGGATTGCGAGACGGAACCTCAATTCAAGATGCCGGACTTCGTCCGGGATAAAGGGGTGAGAAGCGGCGCCATAGTGCCCATGTTGACCGAGGACGAGGTCCTGGGCGTCCTGCTTGTAGACAGTCAGGCCCCCGACGTCTTCACGGCGAACGAGGTGCGTTTGCTGCAAATTATCGCCAACCAGACTGCGGCAGCCCTCCAGCGGGTGCAGCTCTTCGCATCCAAGGCTAGCCTGGCCTCGGTGCTGGAGGCGACTACCGACTTCGTGGGCACCGCCGACCGGGACGGGCATATCGTGTACCTGAATTTGGCGGGCCGCCGGATGCTGGGCCTGGGCGAAAAGGAAGACCTCTCCCGGATCATGATTGCCGACACCCACCCCGCCTGGGCGGCCAAACTATTACTAGAGGAAGCCCTGCCGAGAGTGGTTAGGGAAGGGTTATGGGAGGGCGAAACAGTGTTCCTTGGCGCAGACGGCAGGGAAATCCCCGTCTCCCAGGTGATCATCCCCCACCGAGACGCCGCCGGAGAGGCGATCTTCTTCTCCACCATCGCCCGCGACATCAGCGGCCGCAAGTGGGCGGAGACCCGCGAGCACAACCGCAACCTGGTTCTCGAGGCCCTGAGCGCCGAGGCCCCGCTGTCCACGGTGCTGGCCCTGATCGTCCGGCTAATGGAGACCGAGGACCCGACCTCGCTCTGCTCCCTGCTGTTGATCGACGAGGACGGCAAAAGGCTGCGGCACGGCGCGGCGCCCAGCCTGCCCGACTTCTACAACCAGGCGATCGATGGCCTTGAGATCGGCGACGGGGTGGGTTCCTGCGGCACGGCGGCCTGCACCGGCCAGCGGGTGATCGTAGAGGACATCCAGTCCCATCCCTACTGGGCCGAGTTCAGAGACTTGGCCGACCGGGCCGGGCTCAGGTCCTGCTGGTCGGAACCCATCCTCGCCGCCAACGGCCAGATACTGGGAACCCTTGCCGTCTATCACCGCCACCCCCAGACCCCGGACGACGAGGCCATCAAACGCATCCACACCGTCGTCGATTACGCCCGACTGGCCATCGAGCAAAAACGGGCCAGGCAGAGCTTGCACCTTAACGAAGAGCGGCTGCGCTCCGCGCTCAAGCTCCACCAGATGGCCGATCAGCCCCTGCCCGAGATCATGGACTTCGCCCTGGAGGAGGCCCTGGCCCTAACCGAAAGCCCGCTGGGATACATCTACCACTACGACGAGGAACGCCAGGAGTTCTCCCTGCACTCCTGGTCCAAGACGGTGATGAGGGAATGCGGGATGATCGACAAGGGCACCCACTGCACCCTCAAACAAACCGGGCTCTGCGGCGAGGCGGTGCGTCAGCGCCGGCCGGTGCTGGTCAACGATTACGCCGCCGACCACCCCTTGAAGAAGGGCTACCCCGAAGGCCACCTCCCGCTGACCCGCCATCTAAACCTGCCGATCTTTTGGGGGAACCGCATCGTGGCCCTGGTCGGGGTGGCCAACAAGGCGAGCAAGTATTCCGCAGACGATATCCAGCAACTGCAACTCTTCTCCGACACCCTGTGGAATATCGTCGAGCGCAAGCGGGCCGAGGAGGAGTTGCGCCGGCACCGCGACCACCTGGAGGAGATAGTCGCGGCCCGCACCGCCGAACTGGAGCAGGCCAAGGCGGAGGCCGAGGCCGCCAACCGGACCAAGAGCGACTTCCTGGCCAACATGTCGCACGAGATCCGCACCCCCATGAACGCCATCATCGGCCTGACCAGCCTCACCCTTCAGACCCATTTAAACGACAAACAACGGGCCAATCTGGAGAAGATCGGCGCCTCGTCCCGCTTCCTGCTGGCCATCTTAAACGACATCCTCGACCTCTCCAAGATCGAGGCCGGACGCCTGGAACTGACCTCCGAAGGCCTGTGGCTCTACGAGCTCATGTGGAGCAACACCGAGCTGTTCTCCGCCGCCGCCGCCCGCAAGGGTCTGACCCTCAACTTCACCCTGGAACCAGAGGTGCCGCGTCTGCTGGTGGGTGACCCCCTGCGCCTGAGCCAGGTGCTGACCAACCTGCTGAGCAACGCGGTCAAGTTCACCGACCAAGGCGGCATCACCATCCGGGTGGCGCTCAAAAAACGGGATGCCGACCGGGTAAAACTCGCCTTCAGTGTCAGCGACACCGGGGTCGGCATCGCGCCGGAAACGACGGCCGACATCTTTGCCCCCTTCTCCCAGGCCGACAGTTCCATCACCCGAAAATACGGCGGCACCGGCCTGGGACTGGCGATCAGCAAACACCTGGTGGAGATGATGGGCGGCGAGATCACCATCGAAAGCACCCCCGGCCAGGGCAGCGTCTTCACCTTCACCGCCTGCTTTGAACCCCTGCCCGAGGACGACAGTTTCTGGGGCCTGATCCCCGAATGGCTGCGGGGGGTAAATATCCTGCTCATAGACGAGGAGGGCGAGGCGGCGCCGGAACTGCTGGCCCAGATCAAGGAGTTCGGCATCCAGGCCGCCCTGGCCCGCTCGGCCAACGAGGCCACCCTCCTCTTCGCCTCCCCAGGCGAAACGAGTCGGGTGACGGTGGCGGTAATGACGGGGCCAGTGCCCGGCAACGACACCATCGACCAGCTCAGGCAACTGCCAGGGCTCAAGGAAACCCCGGCCATCATCTGCTCCCACCGGGTGTTCGCCTGGTCGCATGTTCAAAAAAGCGACGAGGAAGGCCCGCTCATCCTGCTCCCCAAACCGGTCAACAGCTCCCTGCTGTTCAACGCCATCATGGACACCCTGGGCCGACGGATGGCCCGGATTGCCGCCAACGTCCACGCCTCGGGCAGCGAAAAGGATCTGGCCGCGCTTAGGGGCGCGCGGCTGTTGCTGGTGGAGGACAACGCCATCAACCAGCAGGTGGCCGTGGAGTTCCTGGAGAAGGCAGGGATTTCGGTACAGGTGGCCGAAAACGGCGAGGAGGCCTGCCGGGCCGTCTTGCGGGAAGAGTTCGACGGGGTGCTCATGGACCTCCAGATGCCGGTGATGGACGGCTACGAGGCCACCAGGAACATCCTTAGCCAGCCCGAGCATCAAGACCTGCCGATCATCGCCATGACCGCCCACCTCCTTTCGGCGGACCGGGAGAAATGCCTGGCGGCGGGGATGAAAGATCGTATCGAGAAACCGGTGCAACCGGCGCAACTGTTCGCCACCCTGGCCCGGTGGGTGACACCCAAACGAGCAGCCGCGCCAGGAGTGGCGTCCGCTCCTCAAGCCTCGAATAGGCGGGGCGAGGCGACGACCTGGCCGGACAGTCTGGCCGGCATCGATCTTCAGACCGGGCTAAGCTACCTGGAGGGCAACCGTTCCCTGTACGCCAAACTGCTTAGGGAGTTTAACCGGGATCATCGGCACACGGCCCAAGAGATAGCGGACGCCATCGCCGCCGGGGATCTCCCGACCGCGCAGCGCCTCGCCCACACGATCAAGGGGGTGGCGGGTAACATCGCCGCCTCGCGGTTGCAACAGGCGGCGGCCCGCCTGGAGACGGCGCTACAAGAACGACAAACGGTGGCATACCCACCCAGGCTCGCCGAGTTTGCAACCGCTCTAAACGAGGCAAGCAAGGGGATCGACACGCTATCCACGCCCGCCGCGCCCCCATCGACCGCCAAGGGCCTTGACCCGGGCCGGCTGGCGGTGATGCTGGACGAGCTGTCTCGACTGCTGGCCCAAAGTGACTTCCAGGCCCCTGAACACCTAAGCGGCCTCATGAACGAACTGGGGCAACACCCCCTGCGGGCAGAGCTTGAGCAACTCGCCCACAAGGTCAACCGCTTCAACTTCAAGGAGGCGCTGCCCCTGCTGGCCGGGATCATACAATCCCTACCCGCCGTGACCGACACCCCCGTCCCACCGCCGTCAGGAGACACCCCATGACCCATCCCCGTCTGCCCAAGGAGAAGATCCTGATC
>JAJYJA010000026.1:0-2563 GCA_021789795.1 Deltaproteobacteria bacterium
TTCGCATACGTCGCCGTAGCCAATGGTCGATCTCCGGGATCGGTCGGTAGTAGAAAGGGGGGTCAAGTCTTGAAACAAGACACCAAGGACATTATCTGCCGCCGCGTCCAGGCCAAAAAAAACAGGCCCGGCGCTAATGAAAGCGACGGGCCTGTTGGTCTGGCGCGGGAAGAGCGCCTACGTTTTTATTCCTGATAGGTGAAGGTGGCGAACACCCGGCGATTCTCCTGCCGGCCCTCCTTGGTCTTGTTGCTGGCCACCGGCTTGGTCTTGCCGTAGGAGATGGCGGTCAGCCGAGAGGAGTCGATGTCGGAGAAGTGCTTGAGCAGGAAGGCCCGCACCGCGTCGGCCCGGCGCTGGCCGAGCTTTAAGTTGTACTTTTCGGAGCCGATGCCGTCGGTATGGCCTTCCAGGTTGATGGTGTGGTGGGGGTGCTTACGGACAAACTCCCCGAACTTGAGCAGCTCCGGATAGTACTGGGACTTGATGTTCGCCTTGTCGAAGTCGAACTCCACCTTGAGATCGACGGTGAAGCACTTGGGCTCGGCGGCCATCGGGGCTGGAGCCGGGGCCGGCTTGGCGACCGCCGGGGCCTTCTTCAAAAACACCTTCTCGACAAAGTCGGCCATGCCGGAGGCGGTGCCGACCACCTTCTCGTCGGTGGCGAACCCGCAGCCGCTGCTCTTGGCGATGGCCGCCATATTGGCCCGGCCCTCGGGGTCGTCGCCGATTAAGATGGGATAGACGCAGACCCGATCCTGGTACTTGGCCTTCAGTTCCTTGACCGCAGCGGTGGAGGGGCCATCCACGTTCTCCAGGCCGTCGCTGATCAGGATGACCGCGATGTCGCCTTGGGTCTTACTCAGGTCGGCCTTGGAAATGTCGATGGCCGGGGACATGGGAGTAAGCCCGCCGGTGCAGTGAAATCCCTTGATGGCCTTACCCAGACCGGCCTGGGTGTAGGAGGTCATCCCGTACTGCAAGGCGCTGCCGTCGGCCAGGGAGTACTGGCGGGGGCCGAAGGCCCGCAGCCCGGACTGGAGCTTCAGGCTGGCGGGGATGGTGTCGTTCAGGTTGGTGGCCACCAGCTTGGCCTGCTCGATCTTGCTCTGCCACTTGTTATCGGCGTACATGGACGAGGAGTCGTCCAGCAGCACGATGAAGTTGTCCACCTTCTGCACGTACTCGCCGCTGGTCACCTTGCTGTTTAAGTCGGTGGGGCTGAAGGGCGCGCCCACGTTCTTGTTGGCGCAGGCGGTAGCCAGCGCGGCCATGCAAATCGCCATCATAAACTGCATCAGTCTTTTCATCCCATTCTCTCCTTTCAAATTGTTTTTATCCCTTAACCAGGCCCCCTCTCTCCTTAAAACCCCGCAAGGTGCCCGGCCCCGCTTCCCTGGCGGCGCATCGGTTCGCCGCCACCTTAAGCCTCCATTATTACTCCCGCCAGGGGCCGATTGCAAACAAATATCAAAATCAAGGGCTCACCGGGACGGCTCGCGGTCGAGAACCACCCGTACCTCCTGCTGGGGGAAGGGGATGCTAATGCCAGCCTGCTCCAGGGCGGTCTTGATCCCCTCGATCAGGCTGGACCTGGCCTTGAGATAATCCTCGGTCTTTACCCATACCCGGCAGGCCAGGTTGACGCTGCTCTCGGCAAGCTCGACGACCAGGATGGCCGGGGCCGGCTCCTTAAGCGCCAGGGGCTCGGCCTCCACCACCGTGGCCAGCACCTCCTTGGCCCGCCGCAAGTCGTCCTGATAGCCGACGCCGATGGTCAGATCCACCCGCCGGGTAGGATGGGCGCAGGCGTTGGTGATGATGCCGTTGACAATGCTGCTGTTGGGCACGACGATCTTCTGGTTGTCCACCGTGGCCAGTTCGGTGTTGAAGAGAGAGATCTCCCGCACCTCGCCCGAGACCCCGGCGGCGGTGATGAAATCGCCGATCTTGAAGGGCCGAAAAAGCACCAGCATGGCCCCGGCGGACAGGTGGCTCAGGGAGTCCTTGAGGGCCAGGCCCACCGCCAGGCCGGCGGCGCCGATCACGGTCAGGAAGGAGGAGGTGTCCACCCCCAGTTGACGCAGGCTGGTGATCACCACCACGATGAGCGAGGCATTGAAGATCACCGGCCGCAGGAACTTGACCAGGGTGGGCTCCACCCCGTTGGCCTCCAGCAGCCGGGCCACGATCCGGGCGACCCAGTTGGCGAGCCAACGGCCAGCGAAAAAAACGATCCCCGCCGCCGCCACCTTGGGCAGGTAGGCGGTGAGCAGAAGGGAGAGGGCTTTCAGATGTTCGTTCACGGCGACTCCTGGTTGATGGTTGAGAGATGAGCCAGGCGCAACTTATCCCCCTCCGGCCCCCTCTGGCAACGCCTTTTATGCCCCCACCCACAGACGCCCCCAACCAGCCCCCCTCGCCCATCGGACTTTTTTCGACGCCCTGAAATTTTCTTACCCAAAAGCTCCCCTTCATGCTAGTATTTTACCATATGGTCGCCGCCCGGCAACGGCAAAAGCGCCGTAAGTAAGGAGTGATGGCGTCGCAAAAAGACCGATCT
>JAJYJA010000026.1:2573-18107 GCA_021789795.1 Deltaproteobacteria bacterium
CGGCCCTTTTGCTTAGCCATCGGCTACCTTTTTGCGAGATCATCAGGAGTCATTGGAAGTCGTCCACGTTATTCCGCACGGCTCCTAAAAAGGACCTCCATGCCCGCATCCCCCACCGAAGGCCAGCCGCCCCTCTTCCCCCCACTCCAGGGCCGACATCTGATCCGGACGCTGTCGATCGCCCTCCTGGTCTCGGCCCTGGCCGGACTCATCATGTTCTACATCACCAGGGCCTATGTCATCTTCCAGGCGGAGAGAAACGTCGAAAACCTGCTGCTCTCCCACCGCGCCATCCACCTCTACGTCCAGCGCGACATGCACCCCGCCCTCTACCGTTATCAGGCCAAGGGCGAGCTATCCAAGGACTTCTATGCCCCGGAGCTCTTCAGTTCCTCCTACATCGTGCGGGTACAGCACGTCTTCTACAACCAGGCCCGGCTCAAGGCCGGCCTGCCGGAGGTGTACTACAAGCTGGCGGCGGACAACCCCAGAAATCCAGTCAACCGGGCCGATCCCCAGGAGGAGGAGTTGATCCGGCGCTTCAACCAGGATCGCTCCCTGACCCATTACTCCCGAGTCGTCGAGGAGAACGGCAAGCGCTACCTCTTCTACGCCGTCCCCTTCCTGGCCAACGAAAAACGCTGCCTGAAATGCCATGGCCGGCGGGAAGACGCCCCCCGGCAGCTTCAGGAACGCTATCCCGGCCAGGGCGGCTTTAACGAGACGGTGGGCCGCATCCGGGCCATCGAGTCGATCAAGGCGCCCCTGGCCGAGGAATACCGGGTGGTGACCGTGGTTACCGGTGCCCTTCTGGCCGGAGTGCTGACCATCGTCGGGCTCTTCATCTTCAGCCGCAGCCTGCACCGCACCGTGGGCGAACGTACCGAGGAACTGGTGATTGAGAATCAGGGCCGGCTAAGGGTCGAGGAGGAACTGCGGCAACTCAATCAGGAACTGGAAAAACGGGTGGCGGGACGCACCGCCCAGCTTGAGGCCGCCAACCAGGAACTGGACAGCTTCGCCTACTCGGTGAGCCACGACCTGCGTGCCCCGCTGCGGGGAATCAACGGCTTCGGCGCCGCCCTGCTCGAAGACTACGGCCCGGCCTTGGACGAACAGGCCCGGATGTACGTCGAACGGATTCAAGCCGGCTGCGTGCAAATGGGGGAACTGATCGACGACCTGCTCAAGATGTCGCGCCTGTCCCGGGGAGAGATCAACCGGCAACCGGTCGATCTCTCCCGCCTGGCCGCCGGGATCATGGCGGAGCTGCAAAACGCCGCCCCCGAGCGACGGGCCAAGGTGAGCATCGAGGAGGGCCTCCGCGCCGACGCCGATCCGGTGCTCATCCGGGCGGTGCTGGAAAACCTGCTCGGCAACGCCTGGAAATTCACCGCCCAGGTCGAGGAGGCGGCAATCAGCCTCGGCAAGACCGAGGAGAACGGGGTGGCCACCTACCACCTCCGGGACAACGGGGCTGGTTTCGACATGCGGCACGCGGACAAGCTGTTTGCCGTCTTCCAACGCCTGCACTCGCCGGGCGAGTTCGAGGGCACCGGCATCGGGCTGGCCACCGTGCAGCGGATCATCCACCGTCACGGGGGCCGAATCTGGGCTCAGGCCGCCCCTGGCCAAGGGGCAAGCTTCTTCTTCACCCTGGGCTAAGGTCTCTTCCCCAGGTCATACAAACAGTTACCGTCAACTACGAGGAAGCCATGGGCAAGAAACGACATCTCCTGCTGGTGGAAGACAACCCCGACGACGAGCTGCTCACCATCCGGGCGCTCAAGAAAAAAAACGTCTTAAACGAGATCGTGGTGGCCCGCGATGGCCAGGAGGCCTTGGACTACCTGTTCGGCGAGGGACGGCACGCGGGCCGGGGGCGAACGCCGCCGGAGATCGTGCTCCTGGACCTCAACCTGCCCAAGGTGAGCGGCCTGGAGGTACTCCGCCAGATCCGGGCCAACCCCGCCACCCGGCTGCTGCCGGTGATTATCCTCACCACCTCCGACGAGGAGAGCGACCGGATGGGTTCCTACGCGCGGGGGGCCAACAGCTATATCAGAAAGCCGGTCGATTTCGGCCAGTTCGGGGAGGCAATCGAGCAACTAGGCCTCTACTGGCTGGTACTGAACCGGGGGCCCAAGGATTAGCCCATGGATCAGGAACTGCGGGTAATCCTGGTCGAGGACTCAGAGGACGACGCCTTTCTGATCCTGCGGGCCCTCAAGAGGGGCGGCTTTACGCCCCACAGCGTCCGGGTCGAGTCCTGCCAGGCGCTGGTAAAGGCCCTGGCCGCCCAGGAGTGGGACATCGTGCTCTCCGACTACTCCCTGCCCCAATGCAGCGGCATCGAGGCCCTGGAACTGGTGGCGGAGCGCCGGCCAGACCTGCCGGTGGTCATGGTCTCGGGGGTGATCGGCGAGGAGACCGCCGCTGGCCTGATCCGGCGCGGGGCCTACGACTACGTGCTGAAAGACCGGCTCGAACGCCTCTGCCCGGCGGTCTCCCGGGCCCTGCACGACGCCGGTGAACGCCGGGCGCGGGAGAAGAGCGAAAGGAAGGTTAAGGCCATCTTCGAACGGACGGCGGTGGGCATCCTGATCCTGGATCTGGACCGGGTGATCAGGGAGGCCAACGCCGCCTTCTCTCGTATGCTGGGCTACGGGCCGGAGGAGGTGATCGGCCGCTCGCTTGCCGACTTCACCCTCCCCGGGGAGACGGCGCCGGGGCTGTTTTTCGGTGGCGGCGACTACGCCCAGGCCGAGCAGCGGTGGCAGCGCCGGGACGGCTCCCCGCTCTGGGTGGGCAACAGCCTAAACCTCATCCGCGACGGCCAGGGCCGGCCCGACTTCGTGGTGGGCATCGTCGAGGACATCACCGCCCGCAAACGGGCGGAGGAGGAACGGCTGGCCTTCGAGCGCCAGCTCCAGCAGTCCCAAAAGCTGGAGAGCCTGGGGATCATGGCCGGCGGCATCGCCCACGACTTCAACAACCTGCTGATGGCGGTGCTCGGCAACCTCGACCTGGCCCTGGAGGGCGAACGGCTGCCCGAGGGGACGGGGCTCAAGCTGGAGAACGCCGTCCAGGCCGCCCGGCGGGCCGCCGCTCTCACCCGCCAGATGCTGGACTACGTAGGCAAGAGCGACCCCCGACCGCAACCCCTCGATCTCGCCGACCTGGTACGGGCCAACCTGTCCCTGATGGCGGCGGCGGTCCCCAAACGGATCCACATGCACCTCGATTGCCAGACCAGAGTGCCTCCCATTATGGCCGATCCAGCCCAAGTGCAGCAGGTATTCATGAACCTGATCACCAACGCTGCCGAGGCCATTCCCGAAGGTCAGGCCGGGGAAATCACCGTCGCCCTCGGCCTGGGCGACTTCGACGACGCAGCGCTTAAGGCCAGCCGCCTGGCCGAGCCCCCGGCGGCGGGACGCTTCGTCTCGGTCACGGTGCGCGACACCGGCTGCGGCATGGACGCGGAAACCCAGCAGCGGCTCTTCGATCCCTTCTTTACCACCAAATTCATGGGCCGGGGGCTGGGGATGTCGGCGGTGCTGGGCATCGTCCGCACCCATCAAGGGGCGATCATGGTGGACAGCTCCCCTGGCCGGGGAACCACCTTCCAGGTGCTGTTCCCGGCCCCGGTCCGGGACGAGGCAAGCAACCCCTGGCCGGACACCCCGGCCCGGATGCCGCAGGGCCGGCGGGAACCAGCCCCCAGGGCCGGAGGCCAGGGCCTGGTGCTCCTGGTGGACGACGAGGAGATGGTGCTCGCCGTGTGCCGGGAGATGATCAAAAGCCTGGGCCTGATGGCCATCACCGCCCGGGACGGGATCGAGGCCCTGGCGGCCTTCCGCGCCCGGCGGGAGGAGATCGGCCTGGTGATCCTCGACCTGGCCATGCCCCGGATGGACGGCTGGACCACCTTGGATCAAATCCGCAAGCTTAACCCCGAGACCCAGGTGGTCATCGCCACCGGCTACGACGAGTCCGACCTGCCCGGCCGGGAGGGCGTGGCGGGGGTGATCGCCAAACCCTACTCCCTCTCCTCACTACGGGCGCTGCTCGACAAGTTCTTCCCGTAGCTTTCCTCTTGCGCCCGGCGCCCTTCCTCTTGTACCTTGCCCTTGTAAGCCTTGATGGCGTCGCAAAAAGTCCGATCTACTGCGTTGCGGGGCGGTTTGGCTCGTTCGGCATACCATCTGTATGGCCTCACTCGCCAAACACACCCCGCGCCTTGTATATCGGCCCTTTTGCTTAGCCATCGGCTACCTTTTTGCGAGATCATCAGCCTTGATGGCGTCGCAAAAAGTCCGATCTACTGCGTCCCCGTCCAACATCAGCGGGGATTAAACAGGATTGCGGGGCGGTTTGGCTCGTCAGGCCATGCCAGAGGTATGGCCACTCTCGCCAAACGCACCCTGCTCCTTGTATATCGGCCCTTTTGCTTAGCCATCGGCTGTCTTCTTGCGAGACCATTGTAAACCTGAAAAAGGAGAAAAATATGGCGGAATACGGCTGGAAACCGGAGCTGGGGATATCACTCCTGGAAAAGATGAGGGCGGATCTGAAAACCGCGGTCCTGGGCCGCGACCCGGCGGCCCGGGACGCCATCCGCCAGGTGATGAGCGAGTTTCCCAAGCTGACCGTGCCCCTGACCCTGGAGAGCGGCAAAAAGAGCTTCCGCTGCAAGCGGGAGGACGAGATCACCAACGACGACATCCTGGGCCTGATCCAGGGCCTGGTGAAGTCCGAGAAGCTGGTGCTGGAGATCAAGAAGGAGGCCAGCTCCCCCTTCCTGACGGTGCTCTCCACCTACCTGCCCCGCCTGGCCAGCCGGGAGGAGATCGAGGCCTGGATCGGGGCCAACGTCGATTTTTCCAAACTCAAGGCCCCGGTGCAGGCCATGGGGCCGGTGATGAAGCACTTCGGCAAGGCCGCCGACGGCGCCCTGGTCAAGGAGATCCTGGAAGGCAGGCAAAAGGGCCTTGCCTAACCTGAATTATCCCCCGGAGCTGCCGATCAGCGGCCGGCGGGAGGAGATTGTCGCCGCCCTGAGCGCCCACCAGGTGCTGATCGTGGCCGGCGACACCGGCTCCGGCAAGACCACCCAGTTGCCCAAGATGTGCCTGGAGGCAGGCCTGGGCCGGGAGCGGATGATCGCCTGCACCCAGCCGCGCCGCATCGCCGCCACCTCGGTGGCCGCCCGGGTGGCGGCGGAGCTGGGCGCGGAGGGCCCGGCCCTGGTGGGCTACCGTATCCGCTTCGCCGACCGCACCAGGGCCACCACCCGCGTCAAATTCCTGACTGACGGCATGTTGCTGGCCGAGGCGGCGGGCGACCATCGCCTCTCCGCCTACGACGCGGTCATCATCGACGAGGCCCACGAACGCAGCGTCAACATCGACTTCCTGCTCGGCATCCTCAAACGGCTCTGCCCCCGGCGGCCCGAGCTCAAGGTCATCATCTCCTCCGCCACCCTGGACACCGGCAAATTCTCCCGCCACTTCGACCAGGCCCCGGTAATCACCATCCCCGGCCAGACCTTCCCGGTGGAGCTGCACTACCTTCCGGCCCCCGAAACGGAGGAGGAAGACCCCTCCCCGGTGGAACAGGCGGTGGCGGCCACGCGCTTACTCGCCCGCCAGCATCCGCCTGGCGATATCCTGGTGTTCATGGCCACCGAGCGTGATATTCTGGAGACAGCGGAGCTGCTGCGGGCCGGGCCGGACGAGATCGAGGTGCTGCCGCTCTTTGGCCGCCTGTCCAGCCGGGAGCAGGCCCGGATCTTCGCCCCCTGCCCCCGGCGCAAGGTGGTGGTGGCGACCAACGTCGCCGAGACCTCGCTCACCGTGCCCGGCATCCGCTACGTGGTGGACAGCGGCCAGGCCCGGATCGCCAGCTACAGCCCCCGGGCCCGGACCACCAAGCTGCCGGTGCGGCCCATCTCCAAGGCCAGCGCCGACCAGCGCCGGGGCCGCTGCGGACGTCTGGGTCCGGGGCTCTGTCTTAGGCTGTACAGCGAGGAGGACTACCAGCGCCGCGAGGACTTCACCCCCCCGGAGATCGTGCGCACCAACCTGGCCGAGGTCATCCTGCGGATGCTCGACCTGCGGCTCGGGCTGCCCGGCGAGTTCCCCTTCCTCGACCCGCCCAACCCCAGGTCGATCAAGGACGGCCTGGCCCTGCTCAAGGAACTGGCGGCGGTGGAGTTTAAAGAGGGCGAAGACGGCCCGCGGCTCACCAAGCTGGGCCGGGCCATGGCCCGCCTGCCGCTCGACCCCTGTCTCTCCCGGATGATCCTGGAGGCCAGGGAACGAGGGGTGGCGGGGCCGGTGACGGTGATCGCCGCCGCCCTCTCCATCCAAGACCCCCGGCTCCGTCCCCCCGGCCAGGAACAAGAGGCGGACCAGGCCCACCGCCGCTTCCTGGCCCCGGCCTCCGACTTCATCACCCTGCTCAACCTCTGGCGTCAGTACCACCAGGTGGCGGGCCAGGTGAGTCGCAACCGGCTCACGAAGTTCTGCCGCCAGAACTTCCTCTCCCCCCAGCGGATGCGGGAGTGGTGCGACATCCACCAGCAGATAGGCGCGGCCCTGGGCCCAAAGGGGGCCGAGCAGGCGGTCGGCGACGAATTGCCGGCCGGCGAATCGGACGCCATCCATCAGTCGATCCTCTGCGGCCTGCTCCGCAACATCGCGCTCAAAAAGGAGAAGAACCTCTACACCGCCGCCCTGGGCCGGGAGGTGATGGTCTTCCCCGGCTCCGGCCAGTTCAACCGGGGGGGCCAGTGGCTGGTGGCGGCGGAGATGGTGGAGACCACCCGGCTCTACGCCCGCACCGTGGCCACCATCAACCCGGACTGGCTTAAGGCCATCGCCGGCCCTCTGTGCCGCTACTCCTACCGCGATCCCCACTGGGAAAAACGGCGCGGCCAGGTGGTGGCCTTCCAGAAGATCACCCTGTTCGGGCTGACCATCGTAAACGGCCTCCGGGTCAACTACGGGCCCATCAACCCGGCGGAAAGCCGAGAGATATTCATCCAGACGGCCCTGGTCGAGGGCGAGATCGGCCGCGACCTCGACTTCCTAAACCACAACCGACGGCTGATCGAGCGGGCGAGAGAGCTTGAGGAACGGCTGCGGCGGCCGGTGGTGGACGACTACGCCCTCGCCGACTTCTACCAGCGCCGCCTGCCGGAGGAGGTCCGGGACCTGGCGAGCCTCTCCCGGGCCCTGCCCCGACTGAAGGCCAGCCTGCTGATGAGCGAGGACGACCTCCTGGGCCCGGACGGACAGGCCGGGCGGGACTTCCCCGCCGAGCTTGCCGCCGGGCCCTTCCGCCTCACCCTGTCCTACCGGTTCTCCCCCGGCGGCCAGGAGGACGGGGTGTCGGTGCTGATCCCCCAGGCGGCCAAGGCCCACCTCGATCCGGCGGTCTTCGACTGGCTGGTGCCGGGCCTGCGGGAAGAAAAGGTGATCCTGCTCCTGCGCGCCCTGCCCAAGGCCACCCGCAAACGTCTGCTGCCGGTGGCCGAGACCGCGGCCCGCCTGCTCGACGGCCTGGCCCCCAGGGCCGGGGAATCGCTCACCCTGGCGCTCAGCCGGCGGGTCAAGGAGCTTATGGGATTCGACATCGCCCCTGGCGAGTGGCGGGAGGAGGAGCTGCCCGACCATCTGCGGATGCGCCTCTGCCTGGTGGACGAGGAGGGCCGCACCCTGATCGCCAGCCGCAACTTCGCGGAGTTGTTCGCCTCCCGCGCCCCCCAGGCAAACGGCGAGGGCTTGCCCCTGGCGCTCAGGAGGCGCTGGGAGCGGAAGGGGGTGACCGGACTCAACAACGGCCCGCCCCGGCGCCTGCCGATCCTCGGCCCGGACGGAACCCTTTCCGGCTACGCCTTTCCGGCCCTGGTCGAGACCGGGGAGCGCGGCCTGGGGATTCGCCTGTTCGCCAGCGAAGAAGAGGCCAAGGAGCAAGGCCGGGAGGGGCTAAAAAGCCTCTACGGCCTGCACCTGGAGGCGCAGATGCGGCGGCTGGCCAAGGATTACGCCCTGGCCCCCTCCGAGTGGCCCCTGTGCCAGTGGCTGGGCGGCCTCAAGGAGGTGAACGCGGCTCTCCACGGCTTCCTGCTCGATCAGCTCCTGCTCCTGCGCCAGGGTCTGCCCAGCGGGGAGGAATTCGAGCGCCGGCTGGCCGAGCTGGCCGAGGGCGGCCTCTACCAGCGGGCGGGGGAGATCTTCCGGGAGCTGCGGCTGCTGCTCCGGGAACGCAACGACACCGTCCAAGAGCTCAAGAAATTCCACGCCCTGGCCCCGGGCTCACCCTTCACCGAGCAGCGGTTCTCGGACTACGCCGGGGCCCTCGCCCGCCTCCTGCCCCCGGATTTCCTGGTCTCCTGCGACCTGGAGGCCATAAGACTCGCGCCCCGCTACCTGAAGGCCCTGCGCCTGCGGGTGGAGCGGGCCCACGCCGATCCCGGACGGGATCAGGACAAGGGCCGGCTGCTGGCCGGCTACCTCCGTCAGGCCGAGGAGCTTAAGCAACAATGGGTACAGCTCGCCATCCCGGCCCGACGGGAGGCGGCCTGGCCCCAGGTCAGGCAGTTTTGCCGCCTAGTGGATGAATTCTGGGTCTCGGTCTTCGCCCCGGAGCTGAAGACCCTGCTGCCGGTATCCGTCAAACGTCTGGAACAGGCCTATCGGGAGGCGAAGGAGGCGCTCGGTTAACACCTAAATTTACCCTTTATCGGCCCGTGTTTTTCACCTATAATTATTTTTGATGGCGTCGCAAAAAGACCGATCTACTGCGTTGCGGGGCGGTTTGGCTCGTTCGGCATACCATCTGTATGGCCTCACTCGCCAAACACACCCCGCGCCTTGTATATCGGCCCTTTTGCTTAGCCATCGGCTGCCTTTTTGCGAGATCATCATTTTTAGACGCCTAGGCGGTCGCCCAGAGCCCCCCATTCACTACCGAGACACCATGCCCTCATCCGCCGCCCGACTCCCCAAGCTCCTGGCCTGGGCCCTCCTCACCGCGCTGGGGGCGGCGGGCAACCGCTGGGGCTATCACCTGTTCTTCAACGTCGAGTTTCTGCCCGGCAGCCTGCTGACGATGCTGGCCCTGCAATGGTTGGGCTACCTACCGGGCCTGGCCGCGGCCCTGCTCGCCAGTCTCGTCACCTGGTGGCGCTGGCGGCACCCCTACCTGGTGCTGGTCATGGGCTTGGAAATGGCGGTGGTCGGCTGGCTGTCGGGCGGTCGGCCCAAGCTGGGATTGATCCTCGCCGATACCCTCTACTGGCTCTGTCTCGGCCTGCCCCTGATCAGGTTATGTTACCTCAAGGCCCTTGGCCTGCCGGAGTCCGACGTCCACATCGCCATGTACATGCTGGCGATCAACGGCATCGCCAACGCCACCCTCGCCCGGCTGCTGGCCATGTCGGTGAGCCTCCGCCAGCAGACGACCAGCCTCCCGCTCACCGAGGCGCTGTTCACCACCCTCACCCTGGCGGTGATGGCCCCCTCCTTCTTCCTCATCGTCACCGCAAGCCGCCAGACGGCCCAGGAGGCGGAGCACAACATCCGGGTGGCCCTGCGCGAGGTGAGCCGTTACACGGCCCACACCCTCCGCCTCTGGCTGACCGAAAAGACCAGACTCCTCGACAACCTGGCCTGGCAGGCGCCGCGACAGACCCCGGCCTGGCTCCAGCAGGAGGTAGAAACCCTGCGGCGGCTCGACCCTGGGATCGCGGAACTGGGGGTGATGGGGCCGGATGCCGTCAGCCTGGCCTTTTCACCTCGTTATGCCCCGGACAGAACCAGCAACCTAGGCAAGGACTTCTCCGACCGGCCATACCTGACGGCACTTAGCCAAGCCCTAAGGCCCCGGCTTTCCGACCTCCTGGTCTCGAAGACCGGCGGGCAGCAGCGGCTGGCCGTGCTCGCCGTCCCGATCCTGAGCCCAGACCGCCACTACCAGGGGTACGTGGCGGCCAGCCTGGAATTAAACCGGCTAAAAAAACGGCTGCTGTTCAACGAATTCAAGCAGGGCCTGAGCTGTATCCTGGTGGACGGCGCCGACCGGGTGATAGTCAGCAACCAGGAAGACCCGTCCCCGATCTTCTCCCGCAGGCCGGGGACGATGAGCCAGGACGAAAAGGGGATCAGCCGCTGGCAACCGGCGGACTCGATCTTTGCCCCCGGCGACCAGTGGCGGCACTCGGCCTACGTGATCGAGACCCCCCTCGGCGGACCGTCCAACTGGCGGCTGATCGTCGAGCAGCCGCTCGCCCCCTTCTACCAGGGGCTGTTCGAGAACTACGCCGGTGAACTGAGACTGATCTTCCTGTCCCTCTTGATTACCCTGGCCGGGGTCGAGGTGGCGAGCCGCCGGGGGGTGGGGCCGATCATGCGGCTGTGGGAGATCGCCGTCTCCCTGCCCGACGAACTGGGAAAGACCAAGGAAATCGCCTGGCCCCGTAGCCGGGTGTACGAGGTCGATCAGCTCATCATGCGCGTCCGGGAGATGGCCGACCTCCTGCGGCTGAAGTTCGCCGAGCTGCGGCGGGAGGTCAGCCGCCGGCAACGTCAAGAGCAGCTCCTGGTACAGCAGGCCAAGCTAGCGGCGGTGGGCGAGATGCTGGGGGCCATCGCCCACCAGTGGCGGCAGCCGTTGAACGCCCTGGCCCTGAGCATCCAGGACCTGGGCGAGGCCAATCGTCACGCCGAGCTGAACCAGAGTTACCTTGACGAGGCCATCGGGCAGGCCATGGGCCAGATCCGCCATCTGTCGCGCACCATCGACGACTTCAGGGACTTCTTCAAGCCCGACAAGGAGCGGGTGCGCTTCGACGCCATGGTGGCCACCGGCGAGGTGCTGCGGCTGTTTCTGGCCCAGCTTGCGGCCCACGACATCGACATCTCGCTCGTCTGCCACACCCACGGGCGCCAATTCGAGGACATCGAACATATCGTTTCCTGCCCGGCGAAAATGGTGCTAGGATATAAAAACGAGTTCGAGCAGGTGATCTTGAACCTGGTGAACAACGCCAAGGACGCCATCATCGACCGCCAGACCCGGGGCGCAATGCCCCCCGGCGTCAAGGGCCGGATCGGCTTCGACTTCGGGGTGGAGGGCGAGGTGGTGACCATCGCGGTCACCGACAACGGCGGCGGCATACCCGAGGCGGCATGGCCCCGGATCTTCGAGCCCTACTTCACCACCAAGGCCCCGGAAAGCGGCACCGGCATTGGGCTGTATCTCGCCAGGATCATCATCGAGGATCACCTGCACGGCTCGCTTACGGCCCAACACCTGGCGGACGGAACCGCCTTCCTGATCACCCTGCCCGGATGCCAGGAATCAGGAGACAGGGGACAGGGAACAGGAGACAGACGTGCCTCCCAAGACAACCAGCCCCCGGCTCCCCCCCCTGTCTCCTGTCCCCTGTCCCCTGTCTCCTGAAATGAACGTGCCTCCCTTTAAGCCGAGCATCCTGTGCGTTGAAGACGAGCCCGTGGCCCGGGAACAGATGCTGAAAATCCTGCGCCGGCGGGGCCGGGAGGTGGCGGCGGCCCCAAACGGCCAGGAGGGCCTGGCCCTGTTCAGGCGGCAGGCCTTCGAGGTGGTGGTTACCGACATCCGGATGCCGGTGATGGACGGCCTGAGCATGGCCCGGCAGATGAAGGAGCTCAACCGGGACGTGAAGATCGTGGTCACCACCGCCTTCACCGACCTCTCCTACCTGATGGCGGCCATCGACCTGGGGGTGGATCAGTACGTGCTGAAGCCGGTGGAGATCGACCGGCTGCTGGCGGCCATCGACCGCTGCGCCGAGAACATCGCCATCCGCAACCAGGCCCGCCGCTACCAGACGGAGCGGGATAAGCTGCTCGCCGAGCTGCAAGCGGCCTTGGACAAGGTCAAGCTGCTGAGCGGCTTTTTGCCTATCTGCGCCGCCTGCAAGCGGATCCGCGACGACCAGGGCTACTGGCAGCAAATCGAAAGCTATATCCGCGACCACTCCGAGGCGGAGTTCTCGCACGGCATCTGCCCGGACTGCGCCCGCAAGCTCTACCCCGAGATCTTCGGGCCGGGCGGGCAGATAAAAAACAACCAAGACAAACAATAACAAGGAGAACCAAAGGGATGAACGGAATCATCGCCCCCCAGGACCTCGACATCGGCCTAAACCGGGACCTGTTCTTGCGGATGCTGATCCGCGAGCTGGCCGGCACCCTGGAGAGCATCATCGGCTACGAAGAGGCGGCCGGATACATCAGCCTGGTGGGCCAGAGCGTGGGCAACTGGATCAACGGCCTCTACCGGGAGGCCCTGGGGGTAGAGCGGCTATCCCTGGAGCAGGTGTCCGAGGTGATGGTGGACCTGAAGCGCCGTATCCAGGGCTGCTTCGCCCTGGTCGAGAGCGGCCCGGACCGGATCGTGCTCAAGAACAGCGGCTGCCCCTTCGAGGACAAGGTCTTGGACCGGCCCTCGATGTGCATGATGACCTCCAACGTCTTCGGGGTGATCACCGCCAGCAACCTGGGCTACGCCAGGGTGGTGCTAAACGAGACCATCGCCCAGGGAAATGCGTGTTGTACGGTGACCGTCCATCTGCGCCAGGACGACGACCTGGACGCCGTGGAGGGCCGGGAGTATTACGGAAGCTGAGATGGAGACCCTGGCCGCCGCCCTGCGCGAGCTTTGCGATCCCTGGCCGGATGCCTGTCTCCTCGTCACCCGCGAGGGAGTGGTGGTGAGCGTCAACCAGGCCGCCGTCCGGCTCCTGGGCCGCCCCCGCCGCGAGCTTAAGGGCCGGCCCCTCACGGAACTGGTGCGTGAGCCGGGGGAGAAGGTGCGCGACTATCTGACCGCCTGTCTCCACAACCGCCAGCAGATGCCGGGCAACCTCTCCTTCACCGGCCAGGAGGAGGGCTGCCGCTGTCTGGGGTATCGGGTGCGCACCGACGGCGGCCATGGGGAGGGGCTGGTATTTTTACGCTGCCTGCGGGGCCAGTCCTCGATTAGCCAGTTCTCCGCCTTAAACCAGGAGCTGGAACGCCAGCGCCAGGCCCAGCGCCAGCTCAAATCCGAGCGCGACCTGCTGGAGACCATCGCCCGGAACGTGGGCGCCGGGCTGTGCATCATCTCCCGCGACTACCGGGTGCTCTGGGAGAACGAGGTGATGCGCCAGGCCTGGGGAGGCACGGTGGGCAAGAACTGCTTCCGCCGCTGCGCCAGCTTCGACTCCATCTGCCCCTGGTGCGGGGCGAAAGAAATCTTCGCCACCGGCAAGCGCCAGGTGACCAGCGAGGCCAGATGCCACGACCGGGACGGGAACCTCATCTACCTGGAGGTGCTGGCCACTGCCCTGTACGACGAACAGGGGCGGGTGAATTCGGTCCTGGAGCTGGTGCTGCCGATCACCGAACGCAAGCTTAAGGAACGGCGGCTAAAGGACGACGAACGCCGGGCCGAGGCCCTTTACCGGCTCAGCCAACTGCCCTGGGCGACCAGCGAGGAACTGCTGGCCCTGGCGGTGGAGGAGGCGGCAGGGCTCACCGACAGTGAAATCGCCTTCATCCACCTGATGGCCGACGGCGTAACCGGGCCGGAGGGACTGACCTTCTGGTCCAAGGCGGCCTTGGCCAACTGCGGGACCCTACCCCAGCCCTTCCCGGAGATCACCGGGGTCTGGGCCGAGGTGGCCCGCCAGGGCAAGCCGATGCGCCACAACGACTACCGGCAGGTAACGGCGGCCCGGCCCCTGCCCGACTGGCATTGCCCCCTAAATCGCTACCTGGGGGTACCACTACTTGAGGAAGGCCGGGTGGTGGCCATCGCCGGGGTAGGCAACAAGGCCGACCCCTACGACGACGGCGACGAGCGGCAGTTGACCCTCTTCCTGGGCCGAACGCTGGACATCCTGCGCCAGAAGCGGATGGAACGCGAGGTGCTGACCGCCAAGCGCCACTGGGAGCTGACCTTCGACGCCATCGACGAGATGGTGACCATCCACGACCCCCAGATGCGGATCATCCAGGCCAACCGGGCGGCGGGGACCGCCATCGGCGTCGCCCCCGAAGCCCTGACCGGGAAATACTGCTACCAGGTCTTCGCCGGCCGCGAGGATAACTGCCCCGGCTGCCCTAAACTCTTGGCCCAGCGCGACCTCACCCCCCACTCGGCCACCGTCCGCAACCAGTCACTGGGCAAGGACTTCGAGGTCTCGGTCTTCCCCATCGTGGAACAGGGCAAGATGGTTGGTTTCGTTCACACCGCCCGGGACGTGACCCACAAACTAAAACTCGAGGCCCAGCTCCGCCAGGCCCAGAAGATGGAGGCCATCGGCGTCCTGGCGGGCGGCATCGCCCACGACTTCAACAACATCCTGATGCCGATCCTGGGCTACGCCGAGATGGCCCAGGAACGCCTGCCCCAAGACGACCCCCTGTTCAACGAGCTGACCGAAATCGTTCAGGCGGCCAACCGGGCCAAGGATCTAGTCAAGCAGATCCTGACCTTCACCCGCCAAAACGCCCAGGAACGCGAACGTTGGCCGCTTGAGCCGCACCTGGTGATCAAAGAGGCCCTCAAACTACTGCGCGCCTCCCTGCCCGCCACCATCGACATCCAGCAATCGATCGACCCCGGCTGCGGCAGCATCCTGGCCGACCCCACCCAAATTCACCAAATCGTCATGAACCTCTGCGTCAACGCCTACCACGCCATGCGCCATAAAACCGACGGCGTGCTGGGGGTAAGGCTGGAACGGATCGCCATCGCGGCGGGCGACTCCCTGGCGGTGCTGGGTGAATTGACGCCGGACAACTACGTGCGACTGGCGATCAGCGACACCGGCCACGGCATGGATCAGGCGACCATGGAGAGGATCTTCGAGCCCTACTTCACCACCAAGCCCCAGGGCGAAGGCACCGGCATGGGGCTGTCGATGGTCATGGGCATCGTCAAGGGATACGGCGGCCACATCTCGGTTTACAGCGAGCCGGGGGCGGGGACGGTGTTTCACGTCTATCTTCCCGGCACCAATGAGGAGAAAACGGCAGCGGAGGCCAATGGCGGCGTGGCGCCAAGCACCCTGCCGGTGGGAGGCCGGGAACAGGTGCTGGTGGTGGATGACGAGCAGGGCATCACCACCATGATGGAGATGATGCTCCGCGAGCTGGGCTATCAGGCCCAGGTGTTCAACCAGGGAAGCGCGGCCCTGGCCTGGCTGCGGCAGAACCCCCAGGCGGTTGACCTGTTGATCTCCGACCTGACCATGCCGGGCCTGACCGGAATAGAATTGGCCCAAGAGGCGCTCAACCTGCACCCCGGCCTGCCGGTGATCATGATCAGCGGCTTCAGCGACCTGAACACCCGGGAGACGGCGCGGGCCGCCGGCATAGACAAATTCCTGATGAAGCCGGTCGCCATCCGCGACCTGGCCGAGGCCCTACGCGAGCTGCTGGCTTCGGTAGCCAGGGGACGGAGGGCCTAACGAATAAGGTTAGATTGTGATCG
>JAJYJA010000026.1:18117-19712 GCA_021789795.1 Deltaproteobacteria bacterium
CAACCTGGACGGCCACTGAAATAGGGTTTGATACCCCAGCCCGCACCCCCAAACATTGCGGATGCCACCGTGCCACCACGAACTTCACCGGACAACAAAACCCGCATAGCTAAGAGTTGCGCGGGTTAAACGGACATTCTCGAATGCCCTTGAACTATCTACTGGTGCGGAGGTCGGAACCAAATAGGCTGGCTAACTTGTCATAATTTAATGATTTTTTATGAATCAAAAAATTGTCTTGCCCCTAAAACTGCCCCCAAAATCTAGGCTGCCAGACTTGCGCTTACGTCTCACGTCACCGGAAGCAAAAAGCAGAGCGAGGAACGAGCGGCGCTTTTTGCTGTCCGAGTGCATGTGATTGTTGGACGAAGCCGCTACGCGGCAGACAAACGGAGTCCCCTCCCATCGGTCAAGGTGAACCATTGGCCGACCTTCATTGCTATTTTTTGTCAGAAACAATCTTGCTCTGGTGTGAAATCGGTCACAAATGAGGCCAATTTTCTAGGCTACCCCAACAGATGGATACGCCCGTGTTGCATTTTCTTTAATATACAGGTAGCTTGTGCTTATTGGATGTTTTCAAGACCTCTTGATTTGTATCTAGAATTATTTTTCTTTGGGGCTATTTTTTTAAAAAAATATGCAGAATTATCTCCGAACCTCTTTTTCTCACCTTCTACGCAATCTCTCTAACCTTCTGAAATATTGGCAAAAAAGATATTTTCATATTGGCAACAACCATGCCAGTTTTTCAAAATCCATCTTCACTTCCCCGTAAACACGCTATCAGCTTAGATTCATCACCGTTGGCCGGGCTTGTCCAACAAACGGTTCAGACTTTGGTTCGCTGCGCTCTCAAAGTCTAACCTTATTCGTTGGGCACGACCCCGCCCTGGCCCAGTTGGCCCGAGTCGTTATCGCCCCAGGCCCAGACCGTGCCGTCGGCGAGCAGGGCCAGGGCGTGCAGGCCGCCGGCCACGGTTATCGCCCGCACGTTGCCAAGCCCGGCGATCTGCTCGGGGGTGTTGCGGTTGTTGGTGGTGTTGTCGCCTATCTGACCGTAGCTGCCAAAACCCCAGGCCCAGACCGTGCCGTCGTTCGCCAGGGCCAGGGAGCAGCCGCCGCCGGCGGAGATGACCTGGATCTGGCTTAGCCCCGGCACCTGGGCCGGGCTCAAGACCTTGGCCGGGGCGTTGTTGCCCAGACCTAGCTGGCCGGCGGCGTTGTCGCCCCAGGCCAGGAGCGTGCCGTCGGCGAGCAGGGCCAAGGCGTGCAGCTTGCCGGCGGCCAGGGCCTGGACGTTCTTTAAGCCCGGCACCGCCTGCGGGGTCAGATGGCCTACCGTGCTGCCGTCGCCCAGTTGGCCCGAGGAGTTGTCGCCCCAGGCCAGGACCGTGCCGTCGTTCAACAGGGCCAGGGTGAAATTTACGCCGGAGACGGTGGCGGTAATCCGCTCGCCGCCGGCGCTGGAGGAGGAGTTCGTGACCACGGCCCGGTTGGAGACGGCGGAACGGGTGCTTACCCCCACGGCGCTGGTGGCGGTGACGGTGAAGGTGTAGGCGGTGCCGCTGGCCAGGCCGCTGACCACAATCGGG
>JAJYJA010000207.1 GCA_021789795.1 Deltaproteobacteria bacterium
TCGCCGCCGTAGCGGGCGATGGCCGGATCAGCCTCTCCTGGCAACCGGTGGCCAAGCTGATCAACGGCGCCGACCTCGCCAACGCCGTGCACTACCAGGTCTATCGCCGTCTCCCCGGCCAAAACGACTTCAAACCCTTGGGCGAGACGACCGCCACCACCAGCTACACCGACGCCGGCCTGGTCAACGGTCAGACCTATCGCTACCAGGTGCGGGCGGTGCGGGAGGCAAACGCCACCCAGCTCATCGGCCTGGCGAGCCACCCGGTGAGCGCCTCACCTAGGGATCTAACCCCGCCGGCCCCGCCTAGGGGTTTGCGGGCGGTGCGGACGCCAGGCGGGATAAGGCTGATGTGGGAGCCGAACCGCGAAGACGACCTGGCCGGCTACCGCATCTACCGGCGGCTGGCCGGAGAGGATAAAATTAAAAAAATCGGCGAGGTAAACAAGAACCAGTTGAGCTTCGTCGATCCCCTCCCGCACGCCCCGGACGGCTGCGACTGGCGGATCACCGCCTTCGACCAGGCACAGCCGGCCAACGAAAGCGAACCCTCCAAGGAGCTGCACCATGAACCATTTTGAGTACCGCCACCACGTCCTGCACTGCGAGGAGGTGCCGGTGCCGCTCATCGCCCAGGGCGTCGGCACCCCCTTCTACCTCTACAGCTCAGCCACCCTGACCCGGCATTTTCTGGCCATGGATCAGGCCTTTGCCGATTTGCCGCACTTAACCTGCTTCGCGGTCAAGTCCTGCTCCAACCTGGCGGTGTTAAACCTCTTCGCCGGCCTGGGCGGCGGGGCGGACATCGTCTCCGGCGGCGAGCTGTTTAGGGCGCTTGCCGCCGGGGTCGAGCCCAGGAAGATCGTCTATTCCGGGGTGGGCAAGACCCCGGAGGAAATGCGTTACGCCCTGCTCTCCGGGATTCTGATGTTCAACGTCGAGTCGAGCCAGGAACTGGCCGCCCTGCAGGCGGTGGCCGCCGGGCTGGGGGTCAAGGCCCCGGTGGCCTTAAGGATCAACCCGGATGTCGATCCCCAGACCCACGCCTACATCTCCACCGGCCTGGCCAAGAACAAGTTCGGCCTGCCCATCGAGCAGGCGGCGGCGGTCTATGAGGAGGCCAAGGGGCTTAGTCATATCGAGGTGGTGGGGGTGAGCTGCCATATCGGCTCCCAGCTCACCTCGGTGGCGCCCTTTGTCGAATCGATCCACAAGGTGATCGCCTTTATCAGGCGGCTGACCGGCCTGGGGATCACGGTCAAGTACCTGGACATGGGCGGGGGGCTTGGCATCCGCTACGACCAGGAGAACCCGCCCGAGCCGGCGGAATACGCCGCCGCCCTGAAACAGGCCCTGGCCGAGGCGCCGGGCTGCACCTTGATAATCGAACCGGGACGGGTTATAGTGGGCAACGCCGCCATCCTGGTGACCAAGGTGCTCTACACCAAGTCAGGCGCCAAGCACTTCATCGTGGTGGACGCCGGGATGAACGACCTGGCCCGGCCCAGCCTGTACGGGGCCCATCACGCGGTGCTGCCGGTGATGGAACGAGGCCAGGGACAGATGACCGCCGACCTGGTGGGCCCGATCTGCGAGACCGGCGACTTCCTGGCCCGGGAGCGCCCCCTGCCGGAGAGCGAGAGCGGCGATCTGCTGGCGGTGCTGAGCGCCGGGGCCTACGGTTTTTCCATGTCTTCCAACTATAATTCCCGGCCCCGGGTGGCGGAGGTCATGGTGCGGGGTGACAAGTTCCAGGTCATCCGTCAACGTGAAACCCTGGCCTCTCTGATCCAGGGCGAAAGAATCCCGGATTGGGAGTAACCAAGGCCAAGAGATGAACGTTCGTTTTCCCCGGCTTGCCTTTCCGCTGCCCTTCACCAAGATGAGCGGCACGGGCAACGACTTTATCGTTATCGACCATCGTCAACCTCGGCTCGCCGAGGCCGAGATGCCTGACTTCGCCCGTCTGGTCTGCCGGCACAAGCTGTCCGCCGGGGCGGACGGGCTGATCCTGATTGAAAACGACGAGGAGTGCGATTTCCGCTGGCGGTTTTTCAACGCCGACGGCAGCCAGGCCGAGATGTGCGGCAACGGCGCCCGTTGCGCGGCCCGTTTCGCCCACCGGGCCGGGATCGCCGGGGGCGTCATGCGCTTCCGCACCATCGCCGGGGTGATTGCGGCCCAGATGGTGGGCCAGGGGGTGAGGATCAGGCTCACCCCGCCCGCCGGACTGAGCCTGGGGCAGACTCTGGACTTGGGCGGCGCCACGGTCACGGCCCATAGCGTCAACACCGGGGTGCCGCACGTGGTCTGCCTGGTGGACGAGATAGCCCAGGCCCCGGTGGCCGAGTGGGGCCGGATCATCCGCTATCACCAGGCCTATCAGCCGGCGGGCACCAATGTCAACTTCGTCCAGGTCGCCCCGGACCGGCTATTGATCCGCACCTACGAACGCGGCGTCGAGGGCGAGACCCTGGCCTGCGGCACCGGTTCGGTGGCTGCGGCCATCGTTACCCGCGCCCTGGGCCGGGCCAGTTCGCCGGTGCGGGTGGTAACCGCCAGCGGCGAGGAACTGATGGTCCACCTTGAGGACGAGGAGGTCTTTCTTGAGGGGCCGGCCCGGTTCATCTACGACGGGATGTTGCAGGTCGAGGCCCTGATTTAACTACCAAAAAAAATCAACAATGCCGGGTGGCGCTCACCCGGCCTAAACTTGATGGCGTCGCAAAAAGTCCGATCTACTGCTTTGCGAGATCATCAAACTTTAACAGACAGGCGGAGAGGCGAAATGACACAGTTCAAGGGGGCGTATGTTGCGATCATCACACCATTTATCGAGGGACAAGTCGATGAACGGGGCTTGACCGACCTGATCGAGTTTCAGATCGCCGGCGGCACCAACGGTATCGTGCCCTGCGGCACCACCGGCGAGTCGGCCACCTTGAGCCACGCCGAGCACCACCGGGTGGTGGAGTTGACCATCAAGGCGGTGGCCGGACGGGTGCCGGTCCTGGCCGGCACCGGCTCCAACAGCACCGAGGAGACCATCGACCTGACCCGGCACGCCAAGCAGGCGGGGGCGGACGGGGCGCTGATCATCACCCCCTACTACAACCGGCCCTCGCCCGAGGGCCTCTATCAGCACTTCAAGGCAGTGGCCGAGGCGGTGGACATCCCCATCATCCTCTACAACGTGCCCAGCCGCACCGGGGTCAACATGACCCCCGAGACCGTGGCCCGCTGCGCCGCCATCCCCAACATCGTGGGGGTCAAGGAGGCCACCGCCAACTTAAGCCAGATCAGCGAGGTGATCCGCCTCTGTCCCCCCGGCTTCCAGGTGCTCTCCGGCGACGACTTCACCGCCCTGCCCACCATCAGCATCGGCGGCTGCGGGCTGATCTCCGTCACCTCCAACGTGGCGCCCGCGGACATGGCCTCGGTGGTCAACCTGGCGCTGGCCGGTGATTACGCGGGGGCCCGGAAGGCGCATCACCGGTTGTTCCCGGTCATGTCGGCCATGTTCATCGAGACCAACCCGGTGCCGGCCAAGACCAGCCTGGAGTTGATGGGCAAAATCAAGTCCGGCGCCCCGCGGCTGCCGCTCGCCCGGATGACCGAGGCCAACCTGGCCAAGCTCAAGACGGCCTTGAGCGCCTACGGGTTGATTTGACCGGCGGCGAACATCTCAAGATGGTCTCGCAAAAAGGTAGCCGATGGCTAAGCAAAAGGGCCGATATACAAGGCGCGGGGTGTGTTTGGCGAGTGAGGCCATACATATGGTATGCCGAACGAGCCAAACCGCCCCGCAATTCTGTCCAATCCCCGCTGGTGTCGGACGGGGACGCGGTAGATTGGCCTTTTTGCGACGCCATCATCTCAAAGTAACCGGAAGACAGTAAAGTCGGAGCCAATCATCACCCGCCGGAGGCGGGTAACACTTACGTTAAGAAGGGAAGGCAGATG
>JAJYJA010000208.1 GCA_021789795.1 Deltaproteobacteria bacterium
TCTATAGGGCTGGGGCGGCAGGACCTCCACCACCTCCCGGCAGAGATGGGCCGGGTCGAGCTTAAAGATCATGTCGGTACGGCAGACATCCACCGCCTCCACGAAGGTGGGCTCGGCGCTGCAGTAAAGCCGATCCACCAGCAGCGGCCCCTCGAAGATGAAGGCCTTGATGAAGCGCCCCGGCATGATCAGACCCCACTGGTTCTTGCGGTTTAAGCGGGTGATGAAGCGCTGGCTCTCGGGAAAGAGGCCGGAGAGGTGGAAACCGCTCTCCATCAGCTCCTGGATATAGGCCTCGACATAGCTGCTCTTGGCGGCGTACAGGGTGACGTGATAGGCATCCTCGTCCTTCCTGGTCTCGAAGGCGTGCAGGATGTCCTCGTCGGGAAAGGGGGTGATCATCTCCAGCTGATAGCCCACCGCCTCGTTTAGATCGGCGGTGTCGAGCGGCAGGTCGAAGGCCTTGAAGAACAGCAGGTCCTCGGAGATGAACAGGTTTAATTGCAGGGGATGGGCGTTGACCCGGGCGATGAACTCGGCGACCCGGCCCCCCACCCCCCGCTCGTCGCGGGCGATGACCACCGTCCCCCGGCAGTCGCTGGGATGGCAGAGGGTCAGGCCGTTCTTGTCGATGACAATCGCCAGGGGCTCTTTCATGAGAAGCTTTCCTGCCAGGCCAGGCAGGAGAAGCTGCCGCCTTCCTTCTTGATGATCATGCTGTCCACCGTGCCTGGGGCCTTCTTCCGGGGGTTTGTCCCGCCTTCGTCCGCGCCCTGGGCGGGGTCGGCCGGCTGCTCGGCGCCGGCCACCCCGGTGCCGACGATGTAGAAATAGGGGTTGTTGGCCACCGCGTAGACCAGGTAGGGCTGGAAGAGGGCGAAGCGGTCGCCCAGGATCTGGGAGGCGACGTCGGGGCCGATGTGGCCCTGGTAATCCACCTTGGCCTGCCGGTATTCCGCCGCCTTCTCTTTATCACCTCCGGTTAGAAAATCAAGCATTGCCGGGGTGAGGCTGTTAAAATTTATCTTGCCGTCCGGGTTGTGCACCGTGAAGATGTCCTGGGCCGTAAATTTGCCGATCATGGGCTTGGTGCCCCGAATCAAAAAAAACTCCGCCGGATCCTGGATGTCGCCGTTCCTGGCGATGTAGGGGTCGGGCAGGGCGCCGTAGTACTCGCTCTCGGCCCCGTTTAGGCGGGGCATATCGTCCTGATCGCGCCAGTCTTGCAGGGAGTCCATCACCTTGTTGATCGCGTCTTCGTTGTCCTCGCCCAGCTCGTACTGGAAGAAGAGCTGGAGCAGGGGCAGGGGGGCCTTGTTCAAGTCGATCTTGCCGCTCTCGTTGGTCACGTAGTAGCTCGCCTGGCCGCCGGGCAGGAAGACCTGGTATTCGTAAGCCTCGGAGAAGTAATCCCAGTCCTCCTTGGGCCCCAGGGCCGGGGCCTCCATGGGCCGGTCGAGCAGCCGGAACAGGGCGATGTTCACCCCCGCCTGGGCCAGAAAATGCCCCTCCACCCGGGCCTTGATGTTGTGGGACACCATGAGCTCGCCCCGCACCTCCATGATCAACTGCGAGGCCAGGAAGCTGGCCAGCAGCACCACCACGATCACCACCACCAGGGCGAAACCCCGCTGGCCGGACGACTGGCGGCGTCCGGCCCCTGGCCTGCCCCCGGCCGGACTCAAAGGTAGCCGATGGCTAATGGTGTTGGACGGGGACGCCGCAGATCGGCCTTGTGGCGACGCCATCATCATTTGATGGTCTTGCAAAAAGGTAGCCGATGGCTAAGCAAAAGGGCCGATATACAAGGCGCGGGGTGTGTTTGGCGAGTGAGGCCATACAGATGGTATGCCGAACGAGCCAAACCGCCACGCAACGCAGTAGATCGGTCTTTTTGCGACGCCATCATCATTTGCGCTTAAGCTTCAAGGTGGTGAAGGTACCGTCCTCGCTGGCCAACTGCACCAGCTCGTAGGCGCTGCCCTCGGCCACCACGTTTAACCCCTTATCGCCCGAGCCCTGACCCTCCTGATCCAGGGCCAGCAGGGCCCGCTCGAAGGTCAGGGCCCCGGCGATCAGCTGGTCCCGCTCCGCCTCCATCCTGGCGATGCTGCGGGCGGACTGGGAGAAGTTCTCCAGGATGGCGACGTAGGCCAGCCCCATGATGGTCACCGCCACCAGGATCTCAAGCAAGGTGAAGCCTTCTTCCCTGCCACCCCGCATCAGAACACCATCTTGTTGATGGCGTCGCGGTCGGCGCACTTGGGCACCACCGAGTACTGCTCGCCCCGGTACTCCAGGAGCACCTCGGGGCTGGTGTCCTGGTCGTACTGCACCATGAAGTCGCTCTCGGCCCGGGAGATGATGGTCATGTCCTTGAAGTCGGGCACGTATTTTTCCCCGTAGTCGATGTTGTAGTAGTCGCGCTTCTCGGTGTAGTAGATCGCCTGCTCGTCGGCGTTGTAACGGTAGATGGCCAAGACCTCGCCCGCCTCCGGGTAGATGTAGGGGTTTCTGGTTACCAGCTTGAAGGCCGTGTCGTCGGCCCACATCAGGATCCTTTTCTGGGTCGGGTCATAGACGGCGCTGGCAATCTGGCGCGAGATCAGGCTTAAGAAACCGTACTTGCGCTCCATGGCCAGGATACGGCGGTTGCCCTGGTCGGTGAACTTGATCCCCACGCTGATCACCGAAAATAGCATCCCCGCCACCATCGCCAGGAGGAGCATGGCGATCAGCACCTCGAACAGGGTGAACCCCCGCTGTCCTCCGGCCCGCCTTCTTGCGAGGGAATCAGTCATGTTTCTCGGCCAGCTCCGGCAGCGCGGTCAGGGAGTCGAGATAGATCACCGCCCGCCGCCCGCCGCTTTCCAGGGTGATCTTGCCGGGGGTGGCGTAGCCCTCGGGCGAGAAGATCAGCTCCTCGGGTTTTAAGACCACCGTCGCCCCCTCGGCCAGGCGCAGGTGCCGCACCTCGTTCACCGCCCCGCTCAACACCAGGTCATTAGGCGCGGCGTTATCCCCGTCGCCCAAAGTCATAAACAGCAGCTTGCCCTTGGTGATGGCGGTCAGCCGGGCGTAGCGCAGGGCGGCCATCACCCGCTCGGTCTGCTTGCGGAAGTCGAGCGAGTCGATGAAGCGGCCAATGGCCGGCCCCGCCACCCCGGCCATGATCCCGAGCAGGAGCAGCACCACCAGCAGCTCGATCAAGGTGAAGCCCCGGCTTGCGCGCCGCGACCCCGGCTGCCTGCGCCCGTCCATCCCCGCCTCCCGCCGTCAACCGGCGATGTCGTTGATGCTCATGATCACCGAGAGCATGGAGACCACCACGTATCCCACCCCCAGGGCGATCACCAGGATGAAGAGCGGCTCGACCAGGGCGATGATCCGCTTGACCCGCTGCCGGAGCTCCTGGTCGTAATGATCCGCCACCTGGCCGCAGACCTCGCCGACGCTGCCCGACTCCTCGCCTATGGCCAGCAGGTCCACCGCCAGATCGGGGAACAGCCCCTTGCCCTGGAGCTTGGGGGCGATCTGCTGGCCCTCCTTCAAGGCCCGGGTGGCGTTCTGCAACAGGCGCTGGTACTCGACGTTGGCCGCCACCCCGCTACAGATCTTGAGCGCCGTGGCCAGGTGCACCCCGTTTTTCACCAGCACCTCCAGGGTGCGGAAGATGCGGGTGGTCTCCAGCTCGCGGATGAAGCCCGAGACCAGGGGCAGGCTGATGGCCTGGGCGTCCAGCCAGAGCCGGCCCTCCTCGGTGCGGAGGTAGTACACCGCCCCCGCCACCGGGGCGACGATGGCCATGGCGACCAGCAGCAGGTGGCTGGAGATGAAGCCCGCCCCGTCCATCAGCAGCCGGACGTGCATGGGCAGACGTTTGCCCATGCCCTGGAAGAGCAC
>JAJYJA010000209.1 GCA_021789795.1 Deltaproteobacteria bacterium
GAAAACAAGGGGGAGGTGACCTACCCCTGCCCGTGGGCCTACCGGGTGATCGGCCGCGGACGGGAGGAGCTGCGCCAGGCGGCGGAGACGGCCCTGGCCGGGCGGGAAGGCCTGATCTATCACGTAAACCGCAGCCGGGAAGGCAAGTACCACAGCCTGCACGTCGAGCTGGTGGTCGCGGACGAACTGGATCGCGATCTGGTGTTCCAGCGCTTAAGGTGTCATCCGGCGGTGGTGATGGTGTTGTAGATGGCCGCGGTCTTCGTCACCCGTTTCACCGGTTGGGGGCAAACCTGGGCCCTGCTGGCGGCGGCGGGTCTGCCGGCGGCGCTCTCCACTGCCTCCCGGGTGCTGATCAAGCCCAACCTCGTCGCTGACCGTCCCCCGCCCATGACCACCCCGGCGGCCCTGGTGCGGGAGATCGTCCTGTTTGTTAAGGACTGCCGGCCAGGGCTGGAGATCCTGGTCGGCGACGGCTGCGGCTCGCTCAAGTACGACACCGGGCAGGTCTTCGAGCGGCAGGGCTATGCCAAGATGGCCGCCGAGACCGGGGTGGAGCTGGTCGATTTGAACCCCCTGCCCCTGCGGCGGCTCGCCAAACCCCAGTGCCGGCGCTGGCCGGAGATGTTCCTGCCCGAGCTGTTGTTCGACTGTTTTTTGATCTCGGTGCCGGTGTTGAAGGCCCACTCCATGGCCGGGGTTACGCTCACCATGAAGAACATGATGGGGGTGGCGCCGCCCTCCCATTACCGGCAGGGCGGGCACTGGAAGAAGGCCGCCTTTCACGAGGACATCCAGCGGGCGGTGTTTGATCTTAACCAATACCGGGCCCCGGATTTCACGGTGCTGGACGCCACCGTGGGGATGCCGGAGGCCCATCTCTGGGGCCCGAGGTGCGAGCCGGCCAAGAACATCCTGGCCGCGAGCCTTGACCCGGTGGCCATCGACGCCTACGGGGCCGGGCTGCTGGGCCGCGACTGGCGGGACATCGGCCATATCGCCTCAGCCCACGGGGTGCTGGGCCTGGCCGAGCCGCTGGCCGTCTCCGAGCTATGACCCCGGACGTTTCCGGCCCGGCGGCCCGCTGGCAGCCTCTGGTCTTGGCCTATCTCAAGGCCTGCGAGCTGGGCCGCCGCCTGACCGAGGAGTCTTTTTTGCCCGCCGCCGGGAGCGGGCCCCCGGCATTGCTGCCTACCCTGCCCGCTGGGACCCCGGTGGCGGTGCTCTGCTCGCCGCATCCCGACGACGAGATGCTGACCGGGGCCCTGGCCCTGCGGCTGCGCAAGTCGGGGGCGGCCAGGGTGGTGAACCTGGCCCTGACCCTGGGCAGCGCCCTGGAGCGGCAGGTGGAACGCTGGCGGGAGCTGCAAGCCGCCTGCGCCGTGGCCGGCTTCGAGTGCCGCCGTCTGGAGGCCCCGCCCGGTTTCCGGCTCAAGGAGGGGCCGGAGGGCGCGGGCTGGGAGGAGGCGGTCGAGGGGCTGGCGGCCATGTTCGCCGAGCTTGACCCCCGGCTGGTCTTTTTCCCCCACCGTGAGGATCGGCATCCGGCCCATGTGGCGGCCCATCGGCTGGCGGCGGCGGCGCTTACCCGCCTAACCGGGGGTGGGCAACGGACGGTTTTGTCCGTGGAGACCGAGTACTGGCGGCAGATGTCCGCCCCCAACCTCCTGGTCGGCCTGACGCCGGAGGAGCTGGCCTGGCTGCTCGCCGCCCTGGCCTGCCACCGGGGAGAGATTGCCAGGAATCCATATCACCTGACCCTGCCGGCCCGGATGCTGGACAACGTCCGCCGCGGGGCCGAGCTCACGGGCCGGGCCTCTGCCGGCCGGCCTGATTTTCTGTTCGGGGAGCTGTATCGGCTCTCGGTTTGGCGGGGGGGGGATTGCCAGACGCCGGCGATCGAGTCTGGCTGGCTGGCGCCGGATCAGGACGTAAGCTGGTTGGCGCGGGCGGTGGCGGTTTGAGAGCCGACCTTCGCTGGCGGGTCGAACTGTTTTTATCCTTTCAACTTCATCCTGCAAATTTCATATGAGCAACCCGTCATTTCCCGAGGGCCGGACGCCGCTGGGCAAGGCCGTCTTCAACTTCCGCTGTCATCCTGGGGTGTCCTGTTACACCCGCTGCTGCCGCAAGTTGGAGCTGTTCCTTTACCCCTACGACATCATCCGCTTGAAGAACCGTCTCGGTCTCGATTCCGAGGAATTTCTGCGCCGCCATGCCGGGGTGGTGGCGGGCGCCAACCCCTTGTTTCCCTCGGTCATCTTGAGAATGCGGGACGATGAGGAGCATACCTGCCCGTTCTTGGGCGACGAGGGGCAGGGCTGCCTGGTCTATTCCGACCGGCCCTCGGCCTGTCGCACCTATCCCCTGGAGCGGGCGGTGAGCCGGGATTTTAGCGCCGGGCGGCCGGAGGAGTTCTATTTCCTCACCCGGCACGAATACTGTCTCGGCCACCAGGAGGCCCAGGGCCAGACCGTGAGCGAGTGGCTGCGCGACCAGAGACTGCTCGATTACAACCTAATGGACGACCTGTGGGCCGAGGTGGACACCATGTTCGCCGGCAACCCCTGGCAGGGCGAGGGCGCCGCCGGCCCCCGTCAGCAGATGGCGTTCATGGTCTGCTACCATATCGACGGTTTTAGGAGGCTGGCCCGGGAGCAGGGGCTGCTCTCCCAGTTTAAGCTGAGCCGGGCCGAGGTCAAGGCCTGCGAGACCGACGACGAGGCCCTGCTCAAATTCGGCTTCAAGTGGTTGCAGATGTGGCTCGCCCACCGTCCAACCCTGATCCCACGCCCTAGGCGTTGACGGCGGAAGTGGCGCCGGTTTAACCCTGAGGCAAATGGTCAACGCCGGTTACGGATTGCCTAAAAACGCCCGGCTGGCCTCTGTCTCCGCCTTGCCGATACCAATCCACCGTCTGCCGGAGCCCCTGCTCGACGGTGAATGGCGGCCGCCAGGCAAGGGCGGCGCGGGCTAAGGTATTGTCCACCGTGAGCGAGCCGCAGAGCCGGTCGATCTCCCGCGACCGGCCAGACACGGCGCCCAAGAGCCGCAAGAGCGCCGGCGGGCAGGGCCAGAGCCGGGCGGGTTTTTCGAGGGCCTGGGCCAGGTTGCGGATCAGCTCCGGGGTGGAGAGGTCGTGATCGTCGGAGACGGAGAAGGTCTGCCCGGCGGCGGCAGGGTGGGTGAGGCAGCAGATGATGAAATCGACCAGGTTGCCCACGAAGATCAGGCTGCGGGCGTTGCGCAGCGAGGCGAGCGGCAGGGGCACGCCACGATCGACCAGGCGAAGGAGTCTGAGGAAGTTGGCCTTGACCCCCGGCCCATAGACCAGCGGCGGCCGGATGATCACCAGCTCCATGCCGCTCTCGGCGGCGATGGCCGCCAGGCCCTGCTCCGCCTCCCGCTTGGAAAGCGAGTAGGGGTCGTTATCCTCCCCGGCCTTGATCGAGCTTAAGAACACGAACCGCCGCACCCCAGCGGCGGCGGCCTCGCTGGCCAGACGGCAGGCGCCCAGGGTGTTGACCTCCCGATAGCGGGCCAGGGTCTCGGGGCCCTCCGCCTCCCCCATCCGGTGCACCCTGGCCGCCAGATGCACCACCAGGGACACCCCGGCCAGCGCCCGCCGCCAGTCGGTGCAAGGGCCAATGTCGCCCACCGGGACGGCCTGGGCTGGCGGCTCGGGAGACACCGCCCCTCGCCCCGCCAGCCGCAAAGGCATCTGGGCGGCGGTCAAGGCCCGGCGCAGCTCCCCGCCCACCAAGCCGCTGGCCCCGGTGATCAGGATCATCAGGCACTTAAGGGGTCAGGCCCCTTTATTGCCCAGGTGATTTTCATCGCTTCAGCTGTCTATAGACGTCATCATCATTGCGTTTGCCG
>JAJYJA010000027.1 GCA_021789795.1 Deltaproteobacteria bacterium
AAAAAAAGTGGGCAGGCGGCAAGTCTGACGGCGACGGCATGACGTCATCAGAGATAGACAATCTCGCCGCCGCTCTCCCGCGTCTCCTGGCCGTCGGCCAACCGCAGCACCAGTTGCCCCAGGTTGTCGATAGCCACCACCTTGGCGCAGTAGTGCGGCCTCTCCGCCACGTTGAAGCCAAAGCGCACCTTCCGGCCCACGGTGTCGGAAAGACCCAGCCAGGCCCGGATCATCGGGTGGGGAGTCTCCTCCTCAAGGCCCCGATCACCGGCCAGTGACTTGGCCTCGGCCCAGTGCAACAGCCCGATGTTCCAGGCAAGTTTGGCAATTAGCCGCCCACCCACCTCGGCCAGGTCGAAGTCTTGGCCGCCGAACTGGGACATGGCCCCGGCGCTGTGGCGTAACTCGGGGGCGAACGAGGTGTTGTTGACGTTGATCCCGATGCCGATCAGCACGTACTCCTCGCCGGTCACAGGGCCGATCATGGTCTCGGTCAGGATGCCGGCGAGCTTCCTGCCCCCCAGCATCACGTCGTTCACCCACTTGATGGCGGCGGGCAGGCCGTAGTGGCGGATGGCCTCGCCGCAGGCCACCCCGGCGGCCAGGGGGTAGAGGGCGGCGTGCTCGGGGAGCAGGGTGTTGACCAGGGTCAGCACCAGCCACAGCCCGCCAGGCGGGGCGTGCCACTGTCTGGAAAAACGACCCTTGCCGCCGGTCAGCTCGTCGGCCACGATCACCAGGCCCGAGACAAAGGACCGGCCCGCCGACTCGTCCTTTCGTATCCGTTCCCGGGCCAAATCCATGCAGCGGGCCGCCTTGGGCAGATGCTCGATCTCGGCCCCCACCACCGCCCCGTAGCGCAGGATCTCCTCGGTCGTCTCCCGGGACAGACCAAGCCGCAGGCGGGGCTCCTCGCCCACCGCCCGGCGGTAAGCCTCGATCATTCCCACTCCGACTTGACGCGGGCGATGATCTTTTGGATCAGGGGCAGCTTGTCTTCCGGGCAGATGCCGATCAGGGGCTGATCCTGATCGACCGTGGCCCCGGGGGTGAAATAGACGGAGTGGATAATGCCGGGCTCGCCCTGGTAGAGCACCGGGGTGTCGCGCTTCATCAGCGACATGGTGAGCACCTCGTCGCCGGGCTTGATGGAGATGGAGCGCTGGCCGTGCTTGTCGATCCGGGACTGGATGTCGAGCGCGAAGAAGTACTTGGCCCGCTCCGGGGCCAGGAACATGCTGAGCACGTTGCGCAGGATGCGATCGATGATCTCCCGTTTCTTCAAGGGGTGGCGGAGGGTCATCACCTTCTCGCCCGCCTCCACGAACTGGCCGTCCAAGGCCCGCTCCAAGCTGGCCACCACCCCGTTGACCACCGAGCGCACCGGCTTGACGTTTCGTTCCCGCTCCAGCTGGTAGAGCAGGGTGCCGGGGACATGCTGCCACTCGCCACTCGGCCCGGAGACCGGTTGCTCCTCGCTGGTCTTAAACACCAGCCGCCCGGCGTGGGGGGTCAGGATGTCGATGTACTCGTAGGGGTCGGCCGGGTACTGACTTAAGATCCGGTCGAAATCTATCTCGTCGTGCATGGCGTTAGTTTGGGTTGGGGACGCGGGGAAAGAGGGCAAATCCTTATCCATTCCGCCTAGCGGTAGTAGAGGTTGCGGCCGCCCATGGTCATCAGGGCCTGGTGCAGGTTGCGCCGAAACTCGCGCCGGTCCCAGATGCCGTGGATGTGGCCGCGCTTCAAGGCGTTCCGGGCGCTGTGGTAGTCGGGCGGGATGTCTTGACCGGTGGTGTCGCGGATCACCCGGTAGCCGGCAAAGCCGATCCGGCTCGAACGGATGGCGAACTGATAGTGGGAGCAACCCAGGAAACTGGCCACCGGCCCGGCGTAGGAGTTGTTGTCGTAGACCACGATGTAGAGGCCGCCGGCATCGACGTAATCACGCACCGCCAGGGTGCATTTCGGCATCTGGATCACCCCCATGGTGCCCTCCTGGATGCGGATGCCGCCGGTGGTATGGACATAGGCCAGAAGCGGCTTGCGCTGGAGCTTGGCCAGCTCGCAGGCCTGGACGAATTTTTCGCCCTCGGCCGCCCCCACCGTGCCGTTGCGGAAGTCGGAGTAAAGCATGGCCACCACCAGTTCCACCTCCAGGAGCCGGGCCTGGAAGGTGATGATGGCGCTGTGGCGCTTGGTCTCGTTCTTGACGTTTTGCAACTTCTGGCGCAACACCGGGTGGTTAAGCGGGTTAGAGGCGCCGATCTTGGCGTTGAATTCCCGGATGGAGTCCCGGTCAAAGAGGTTGTTTAAATACCACTGGTACTCCAGGGGGAAGTGGTGGCCGCAGTTCTCGCACACCCCGCAGAACTCGCCGTAGAGGTCCGGCACCCAGAGGTCCTTGCAGCCCCGGGTGGCGGAGTTGGGGCAGGTGACGGTGCGGTCCTCGTTGGCCAAGGGGCTGGTGTAGGTGTCCCCGAACTCCAGCGCCAGGGCCTCCTGACGGCTGGCCGCAGCTGGCGTCTTCCCGCTCCGACCCTCCGGCTTGTGGATGATGAAGTCGTAGGCGGCGGTGAAGGGCGAGCTTAGGCGCTTGACAAAGCTCGAACCCTCGCCGGAGACCTCCTTGATGACCTTCTCCACCTGCTTCTGCTGGCGTTTCAAGATGTCGTACACCACCGTGTAATAGACCTTGGCGACCCGGGTGGAGGTCTTTTTGCAGAACTCGCCGAAACGGGTGGTGTCGTTTAGGTAGGCCTTGGCGGCCATGGCCCGGTATTTTTTGGCCCGCAGGGCCAGCAGCCGCTTCTGCTCGTCGTCGTTCATCTCCCAGGAGATGTCGATGTGGAGGTTGGTGTCCTGGTCGGGGTTGACAAGGGCCTCGTCGTCGCCCGCCTTCTTCAGCTTCAGCTCGTAGGCCCGGAAGGCCCGCAGACTCTTGGTCTTGAGCACCACCTCGTCTGTGGCCCGCATCATCTCGAAACGCAACCGCTTGAAGAAGGCGAAGTCGTCGTGCTTGGCCCCCAGGGGCGGCTCCTCGACGATGCGGTCGATGGTGCCGAGATCCAGGTTGTCCTGGGCGGTGATCTTGAGGTGCTCGGCGCACTGCTCGATCAGCTCCTTGGGGGCCTTCTGGCCCTCGCCCACCCGGCCCTCGATGGCCGCCGCCCCCTCTGGCGAGATCACCGAGTAGTAGCCGTGGGAGAACATCAGCCGGAAATCAGCAAGCCCGATGGCCTCGGCCCCGCCCGAGCCGCCCTCGGAGATGATGGAGACGATGGGCACTCGGAGCTTGGCCATGGCGTAGAGGTTCCTGGCGATCTGCTGGGCGGCGCCGGGATACTCCTCCACCGGGTAGGCGCCGGGGGTGAAGATGTAGCTGTGAATGGGGATGCCCTCGGTCTCGGCCACCTGCATGAAGCGCAAGGCCTTCTCGTTGCCCCAGGGCTTGGTGGAGCCGCCGTTGCGGAACTCCTCGCCGTGCCCCTTCTCGTGGCCGATGACCATCACCTGCTGGGTGAAGACCCGGTTTTTGACCCGGCGCAGGATGTTGGCCTTGGCCACCACCATCGCCGGGTCGATGTTGGCCTCGCCCTCGCCACCCAGTTCGGTGTAGTCCTCGTAGACGTTTTCCAGAATATCCTTGAGCGAGAAGCGCAGCGGGCTGCGGACGATGCGCACCCGGTCCATGGGGCTGATCTCCTCCTGGCAGCGCTCGGCCAGGAAGGCCACCGCCTCCTCGATCTGGCTCACCTCGTCGCTGAAGCCCTCCTCCGAGTAGTCGTAGAAGGAGGCCTTAAGCTCGTCCAGCTTGGCCAGGAGACCCGAGAGGTTGCCCCATTCGCAGCCCTCCTTGATCTGGCAGAGGTAACGGATCCCCTCCTCGCATTTGGCCAGTCGCTTGCGGATATGTTCCATAGTGTGTGTGGTGGATGGGCGGGATTTAGAATCCTGGCGGGCGGCCTAGCAAACGGACAGCTTGTCCGTCTTCCGCCTTCAGAAGGTCAGGAGCCGGTCCAGGTTGGCCCGCAGATAAGGGATATTGGTCATGATCGGCTCTTGGTGGGCATTTTGGCCCTCGATGACCGTGGCGTCCAAAAACTGGCAGGCCCGTTCCTTGGCCGTGGCCATGTCGTCGCCCCAGACCAGGACCAGGGCCAGGTTGGGGTCGTACTCGCTGGGGATGGTGTAGGGCCGGTCGAAGGGCACGTGGGTATAGACCGCGGCCCAGTCCTGGCTGGGAAAGGAAAACTTGTCGATCACCCCGATCCAGGGGGCGAAACCCCGGCCAGTGTCCTCGGCCACCAGTCTAAGCTCGATGCTGGCGCCCTTGAACTCGACGGTCTTCTGGTCGTAGCCCATGGTGTCGCCCAGGGCCAGGCGGATCTGCTCGCGGAGCAGGCTGGGCTGCTTGCCGTGCAGGTAGCTGATCCGGGCCGAGACGTCGTTTTCCACCTGGATGCGGGTGTTGACCTCCAAGAGGTAGGGACTGCCGTCCCGGGCCACGATCCACTCCCAGGTGCCGACGTTGTCGTATTTGACGTGATCGGCGAGCTTCAAGGAGTAATCGACGATCTGGGCCAGCACCTTCTGGGAGTCAAAGACGTAGTCGAAACAGGCGGGGTCAAAGCCCGGCGCCGCCTCCAGCCGCTTCTGACGGCCAGTGCTCTGGATGGTGCAGTTTCTGGTGCCGAAATGCACCCGTTCGCCGTGGCGGCTGCACACCAGTTGCACCTCCAGGTGGTTGTAGTCCCTTAAGCACTGCTCGATCAGTACCCCGCCGTCGCCGAACTGGCGTTTGGCGTAACTCTGCACCTGGCGATATACCCGGCGCAACTGCTCGATGCGGAAGACCTCCTCGATGCCCATGCCGCCGCCGCCCGCCGCCGCCTTGACCAGGACGGACGGGTTCTTGATCTTTTGGCGCTGCTGGTCGTCGAGCAGGCGGGCGGCGATCTCCTCGGCCTCCATCTCGTTGTAGATCGGGCCGTCGGTGCCGGGGATGGTGGGGATCCCCAGCCGGTTGGCCACCCGCTTGGTGTTGATCTTGTCCCCCAGGTTCTTGATTACCTCCCAGTTGGGGCCGATGAAGGTCAGGGGCCGGTCGCGCACCGTCACCCGGCGGGCGAAACGGTAGTCCTCGGAAAAGAAGCCGTAGCCGGGATGGATGGCGGTGCAGCCGGTGTGGTCGGCCACCGCCAGGATGTCGTTGGGATCGGTATAGGACGAGACCCGCCAGGCCCGCTGGCCTCCAGCCGCACCGTTCATGGCCAGGCGGACGTGCTGGGACTCCTGATCGGCGGCGGTATAGACCACCACGTAGTCGAGCCCCAGGTCCTGGCAGGCCCGCATGATCCGCACCGCGATCTCGCCGCGATTGGCAATTAGCACTCGGTCTTTCATCTATTAGTCACCGGGACAATGGAGGCATGTCCTGCAAGTTACGAAGTGTCACTTTGTATCACCTAAGCCAGGAGGTGACGCCTAGCCGTGCGCGGCCCGGTATAATGATTTTTCATCCCCAGGTCAACATCTTTCGGTGGATATACCCTGGTCTCTCCCGGACAAGCCCCCCCTCTTTACCATATTTGAAGAATTTTTGTAACTGTCCCGTGCGGGACGCGGCCGCCCGTGCCCCTACTTTCAATTTCCTCTCCAAGCCCCCGTATCTCCATATTTAATCAGCTTGTCTACCTTTTCTCTTGTCTTACGGGAGGAGAATTGCTAAATCTAGGGGCCGTAACCACTGCCAGCAGGGAGATGGCTAAACCGCGTCCCCCGGTTACCTTCACAATCAATAGCAGATTATTGCGGGAGCACATTGATGATCCGTGATTTTTCCATGATCGAAAAGGCTTATGCAACGATGGGGGCCAAGCAGGAGGCGGCTCGGAGACTCTTTGGCCGACCCCTGACCCTGGCCGAGAAGATCCTGGCCGCCCACCTGGCGGGCGAGTTGACCGCCGTCCCCGAGCGTCATAAGACCTACGTCATGCTCAACCCGGACCGGGTGGCGATGCAGGACGCCACCGCCCAGATGGCCCTGCTGCAGTTCATGCAGTCGGGCCGGCGGCGGGTGGCGGTGCCCTCCACGGTACACTGCGACCACCTGATCGCCGCCCAGGAGGGCGCGGGGCCGGATCTGGTCGCCGGCCAGGAGCAAAACCGGGAGGTCTACGCCTTCCTGCGCTCGGTGGCCAACAAGTATGGCCTTGGCTTCTGGGGGCCGGGCAGCGGCATCATCCACCAGATCATCATCGAAAATTACGCCTTCCCCGGCGGACTGCTGATCGGCACCGACTCCCACACCCCCAACGCCGGGGGCCTGGGGATGCTGTCGGTGGGGGTGGGCGGCGCCGACGCGGTGGATGTCATGGCCGGCATGGACTGGGAGTTGTCCTGGCCGGGGCTGATCGGGGTGCGGCTCAGCGGACGCCTGCGGGGCTGGGCCTCGCCCAAGGACGTGATCTTGCGGCTGCTGGAGCTGCTCACCGTCAAGGGCGGCACCGGCAAGATCATCGAGTATTTCGGGCCCGGCGCCCAAACCATAAGCTGCACCGGCAAGGCCACCATCACCAACATGGGGGCCGAGTTGGGGGCCACCAACTCGCTGTTCCCCTTTGACGACCGCATGGCCGCCTACCTGGCGGCCACCGGCCGGGCCGAACTGGCGCAACTCGCCGCCCGCCACCGGGCCGAGCTGACCGCCGATCCCGAGGTGGAGGCCAACCCCTCGGCCTACTACGACCGGGTGATCGAGATCGACCTCGACACCATGACGCCCTACGTGGCGGGGCCGTTCACCCCCGATCTCGCCCGGCCCCTGTCCAGGCTTCAGGACGAGGCCCGCGCCCAGGGCTATCCCGAGGAGCTGAAGGTGGGGCTGATCGGCAGTTGCACCAACTCCTCCTATGAGGACATTGGCCGGGCGGCCCATGTCGCCCGCCAGGCCCTGGCCAAGGGTCTGGTCGCCAAAAGCAGGTTCTTCATCAGCCCCGGCTCCGAGCAGGTGCGGGCCACGGTGGAACGCGACGGCCTGCTTGAACCACTGCGCCAGATCGGCGGCGTGGTGCTGGCCAACGCCTGCGGCCCCTGCATCGGCCAGTGGCGGCGCCAGGACTTCACCCGGCCCGAGAAGAACGCCATCATCACCTCGTTCAACCGTAACTTCAAGGGCCGGGCGGATGGCAATCCCGAGACGCTCGCCTTTATCGCCAGCCCGGAGACGGTTACCGCCCTGGCCCTCGCCGGACGGCTGACCTTCGATCCCAGCCGGGACGACATCGACGGCTTGACGTTCGTACCGCCGGCGGCCCCAGACCTGCCCCCGGCGGGATTCGAGCCGGGGACGCCCCACTACGAGGAGCCGGCCGAGGATGGCTCCTCGCTGGCAGTGGCGGTGGATCCCGCCAGTCAGCGGCTGCAACTGCTCTCGCCCTTCCCGGCCTGGGACGGTCAGGACTTTTGCGACCTGCCGGTGCTGCTCAAGGCGGTGGGCAAGTGCACCACCGATCATATCTCCCCCGCCGGGCCCTGGTTGAAGTTTAGGGGGCACCTGGACAACATCTCCGACAACCTGTTTAGCGGCGCCAACAACGCCTTTGCCCAGGCCGCTGGCAAGGGGATCAACGTCCTGACCGGCGAACGGGAGGCGGGGCTCTCGGCCATCGCCCGCCACTACAAGGCGCAAGGCCTGGGCTGGATCGCGGTGGGCGACGACAACTACGGCGAGGGCTCCAGCCGCGAACACGCCGCCATGGAACCCCGTCACCTGGGGATGAAGGCGGTAATCGTCCGCAGCTTCGCCCGCATCCACGAGACCAACCTCAAAAAGCAGGGCGTGCTGCCCCTAACCTTCGCCGATCCGGCGGATTACGAACGGATCCGGGCCTGGGATCGGGTGTCGATCAGCGGCTTGGCGGGGCTGGCCCCCGGCAGTTCACTTACCGTCACCCTGGCCCACGACGACGGCACCAGCGAGAGTTTCCCGGCCCGGCACTCGATGTCGGCCCAGCAGATCGGCTGGTTTGTGGCCGGGGCGGCCTTGAACATCCTGGGCGAGGGCTGAGCGGGCCATGAACGGGCACGAGGCCCTGCACGTCATCGTGCTGGCGGCCGGCAAGGGCACCCGGATGAAGTCCGACCTGGCCAAGGTGCTGCATCCGGTGTTTTTTAAGCCCATGATCCGCCAGGTGCTGGACGTGGTCTCCGGGCTTGGCCCCCAGTCCACGGTGGTGGTCACCGGCCATCAGGCGGAACGGGTGGAGAAAACCCTGGCTGGCTACCCGTTGACCTTCGTGCGTCAGGAAGATCAGCGGGGCACCGGGCATGCCGTGCTCTGCACCGAGGCGGCCCTGGCGGGACAAACGGGCACCGCCCTCATCCTGTGCGGCGACACCCCCCTGGTGCGGGTCTCGACCCTGCGGGAGATGGTGGCGAGCCACCACCGGCAGGCCGCAGCGATCACGGTGATGACCACCGTGGCCCCTGATCCGACCCATTACGGCCGGATCGTGGGAGACGGACAGGGCGGCATCGAGCGGATCGTGGAAGAAAAAGACGCGAGCCCCGAGGAACGGTCGATCTCCGAGATCAACGCCGGCATCTACCTGGTCGGGCTCGACCTGCTCTTTGCCGCCTTGCGGCTGGTGGGCAGCGACAACCGTCAAGGGGAGGTCTATCTCACCGACATCGTGGCTATATCCCGCCGGCAGGGGCGGACGGTGGGCCGTTACCGCTGTCCCGACCCCCTGGAGGTGACCGGGGTCAACTCCAGGGTCGAACTGGCCCAAGCCAACCGTGTCATGCGGCAACGCCGCAACCGGGAGCTGATGCTGGCCGGGGTGACCATGATCGACCCGGACTCGATCTGGGTGGCGGACTCGGTGCGGCTCGGCCGGGACGTAGAGATTCATTCCCATTGCCTGCTGGCCGGGGAGACGGTGGTAGGTTCGGGCTGCCGGATCGAGCCCTTCTGCCACCTGGTCGACTGCCGGATAGAAGAAGGCACGGTGGTAAGGTCGTTTTCAGGCGGGCGCCGGGCGGGCCAGACAGGGCCGGATGCCGGTGCTGGCCTCGGTTGATACCTTGTTGTCTCACAAAGATGAACTGACCGTTCAGGTGTCCTGGGCGGGAAAAGGAGCGGAGCATGGAAGGGATGAATCTTAAGAAGCTGGAAGCGGTGGTGGAGAAGATGCTGGCCAACATGCAGGAGTTAAGGCGTGACAACGCCGAGCTTAAGACCCAGTTGGCGAACCGAAACAGCAAGATCGAGGAGTTGGAGGGCACCATTCAGGGCCTGGCCGCCAATCAGGAGGAGGTGAGCAGCCGGGTGACCGGGCTCATCTCCTCCATCGAGGAATGGGAACGTTCGTTAGAAGACGGGACGGAAGCCGAGATGCGCGAGCCCCGAGGCGGGGGCTTGTTCAGCATGGGGGAGTGAGGAGAAAACACCTTGCCACCCCTTCCAGATTCTGGTAACACAGTAGCTACGGGTATCGGTCTTGGAACGGTTGGTCAAGTTTGATATCCTGGGGCAGGAATACCCCCTCTACACCGACGCCCCTGAGGACGACGTGCGCGAGATTCTCGACTTGGTCAAGAATCAAATCGAGGCCCACGCCCGGTCGTCGCACGCCCCCTTGTCGATCAAGATCGCGGTGCTGGTCACCTTGAACATGGCGGCCAAATACGTGCGCCTTAAGCGCGATCACGAACGGTTGCGACGGCGGGAAGACCAGGCAGTGGAACAACTGGTGGCCAGGATCGAGGAGGAGGCGACTCAGTGAGGCCGGGACGCCTACCGTAAAAAAACCAAGGGTTGCTGATCTCACAAAAGATCGCCGATGGTTAAGACATGCAAAGCGCGCGGGTATGTTTTGCGAGTGGAGAGTGGAGGCCATACCTAGGCCTCAAGGTGGTTGGTTAAGTTGAGGCGGTTTCCCCTGCCTTGTTCGTGATTGCCAGAATTTCCGAGCCGTTTATTCGTCTAAGGGTTCCTCCGCTGTCTTGGGAAAGGAATATCCCCTGCGGGCGACATTCCTCGAAAGAGGCACGAGCATTGCCCACCTAACGAAAGTTAGGTTCGGATGAACTGGAACACGGCAGTGGCGGGGGATTTATCAATAATCCTGAGACGGTTTCCGCAGATGCGGAACGGCGCTCACGGTTGATATAGACGGTGGCTCCGAAGTCTGGGAGCGGGTTGGCGTCGAGATGAGACGACGTTGTGTTGCTTCTCTGGTCAGGAGACGGCACGATAAGCATATATGGTTCCCAGGGAGCAAGGAGTATCCTCGTTTGGATAGATAGTCCCGCCTCCCGGCACTGCCATTTCTCATCCTCCGCATCAAGCCCCTGCCTTCCGGGCGGGTTGGCGATGCCCCCCGCCCCGCAGGGCGGCCTTACCTGAGCCGCCCCGGGCGCGACTGCCCCTGACGCTCAGGGGGCCTTCCGTCTGTTTCCCTCCCTAAGCCGTAACCCGTCTTAAAGATTGCCGGCGTCGCCAAAAGACCGATCTGCTACGACGCGGGACGGTTTACATGCCGGCCCTTTTGCTTAGCCAGCGGCTCGCTTTTGCTAGAGATCATCATCGCTTTCTTCGCACAACAGACGACGTTTTCTGATCTTGCCCGCCTACGGGCGATATCCCAACCAAGCCGTTCAAGAAGGCTGGCCAACAACTCCCGTTGGGACACGGAGTTGATAACCTAAGGAAATAACGTGGAAATAATAACGATTGGACTAGAGGTAGCCACCCTGGGCATAGGGGTGGCCGGGGGGATGTTTCTCCAGCGGCGGCTGGCGGCGGCCAGCGCCGAAAACGCCGCCGAGCAGGCCAGAAAGATGGTGGCCGACGCCCTGGCCGAGGCGGAGCGTCTGCGGCAGGACGCCATGCTCAAGGCCAAGGAGGACGTTTACAAGGCCAAGAAGGAGGCGGACGAGGAGATCAAGAATCGCAGCGCCGAACTGAAGGGCGAGGAGAAGCGTTTTTCCCAGAAGCTTGAGCAGATCGAGCGCAAGATCGATCTCTTGGACAAGCGCGAGGTCGATCTCCTGCAAAAGGAGAAGGCCTTCACCCAGCAGGAAGGCGATCTGGCCAAGCGGCAGAAGGAGATCGAGGCCCTGATCAACGAGCAGCGCACCAAGCTGGAAAACATCGCCGGCATCACCCGCGAGGAGGCCCAGAAACGCCTGGTGGAGAGCATCGAGAGCGAGGCCCGGATGCAGGCCGCCAAAGAGGTGGTGCGGATCGAAAACGAGATGAAACTTGCCGCCGACCGCAAGGCCAAGAATATCCTGGCGCTCGCCATCTCGCGCTACGCCGGGGAGTACGTGGCCGAGAAGACGGTCTCCATCGTGCCCCTGCCCAACGAGGAGATGAAGGGCCGGATCATTGGCCGCGAGGGCCGCAACATCCGGGCCATCGAGGCGGCGACCGGCATCGACATCATCATCGACGACACCCCGGAGGCGGTGATCCTCTCCGGCTTCAACCCGGTGCGGCGGGAGGTGGCCCGGCAGGCGATGGAGCGCTTGATCGCCGACGGCCGCATCCACCCGGCCCGCATCGAGGAGATCGTGGAGAAGGTGGGCAAGGAGATGGAGAACAACCTGCGCGAGGCCGGCGAACAGGCCACCTTCGACGTTGGGGTGCACGGGATGAACCACGAGCTGATCATGCTCCTGGGCCGCCTTAAGTACCGGACCAGCTACGGGCAGAGCGTCCTCTTGCACTCGCTGGAGGTGGCCTTCCTGTGCGGGGTGATGGCCGCCGAGCTGGGCCTGGACGTCAAGCAGGCGAAACGGGCCGGGCTGTTGCACGACATCGGCAAGGCGGTGGATCACGAGGTCGAGGGCTCGCACGCCATCATTGGCCGCGACCTGGCCCGCAAGTACGGGGAATCGCCGGAGGTGGTGCATGCCATCGGCGCCCATCACGAGGACCTGGAGCCGGAGAGCGTGCTTGACATCCTGGTGCAGTCCGCCGACTCCCTGTCCGGGGCCCGGCCCGGGGCCCGGCGCGAGATGCTGGAGTCCTACGTCAAGCGCCTAGAAGACCTGGAGCGTTTGGCCAACGGCTTCAAGGGGGTGGAGAAATCCTTCGCCATCCAGGCGGGCCGCGAGGTGCGGGTCATCGTCGATAGCTCCCAGGTGAAGGACGTGGAGACCTCCATGCTGGGCAAGGACATCGCCAAGAAGATCGAGGAGACCATGACCTACCCCGGCCAGATCCGGGTGACGGTGATCCGCGAGACCCGCTCGGTCGAGTACGCCAAATAAGGGAGGTGACGGCGGTGCAAGCGGTTGCCGAACAGATGGAAATCTTGGCCCGGGGGGTGGTTGACCTGGTCTCCCGCGAGGAACTGGAGAAGAAACTCGCCCAGTCGGTGGCCAGCGGCGTGCCCCTGCGGGTCAAGGCCGGCTTTGACCCCACCGCGCCCGACCTGCACCTGGGCCATACGGTGCTAATCCAAAAACTCAAGCATTTCCAGGAGCTGGGGCACCAGGTGCTGTTTCTGATCGGCGACTTCACCGGCATGATCGGCGACCCGACCGGCAAGTCGGAGACCAGAAAACCCCTGACCAGGGAGGAGGTGGCCAAGAACGCCGAGACCTACAAGGCCCAGATCTTCAAGATCCTGGACCCGGCCCGGACCGAGGTGGTGTTCAACAGCGCCTGGCTGAGCCAGCTCTCCTCCCACGACTTCATCCGCCTGGCCTCCCAGCTCACCGTGGCCCGGATGCTGGAGCGCGACGACTTCAAGCGGCGTTTCGAGGCCCAGCAGCCGATCAGCATCCACGAGTTCCTCTATCCGCTCATCCAGGGCTACGACTCGGTGGCGCTTAAGGCCGACGTGGAACTGGGCGGCACCGACCAGCTCTTCAACCTGCTCATGGGCCGCGAGTTGCAGCGGGCCGCGGGCCAGCCCCCCCAGGTGGTGCTGACCATGCCGCTCTTGGAGGGCCTGGACGGGGTCAACAAGATGAGCAAGTCGCTGGGCAACTACATCGGGGTCTCCGACTCGGCGGACGACATCTACGGCAAGGTGATGTCGATCCCGGATCAGTTGATGTTTCGCTACTACGAGCTGCTTAGCGATCTGCCGGCCAGCCGGATCAAGCGTCTGCGCGAGCGGCTGAACACGGGCGAGGCCCATCCCAAGGAGATCAAGAAGTCGCTGGCCCTGGAGCTGACCTGCCGTTACCAGGGCCAGGACGAGGGCGAACGGGCGGAGGAGAACTTCGAGCGGGTGTTTACGCGCCACGGCCTGCCCGACGACCTGCCGGAGCTGACCCTTGCCGCCGGCGGGGAGGCCCTCTGGCTGCCCAAGCTCCTGGTGGACGCCGGCTTGGTGGCCGGCACCGGCGAGGCCCGGCGTTTGATTCGCCAGCAGGCGGTGACTATCGACGGAGGAAAGATCGAGAGCGAGGAACATACCGTCCCCGCCCAGGGCGAGGTGCTGATCAAGGTCGGCAAACGCCGCTTCTGCAAGGTGCGCTTCCGGTAAGCCATAGCCCCACCTCCGGCTAGCACTGGCCGGCTATTCCCCGCCATTGACCTCCAACATTTAAGTCCTGTTTGCCCATGAACCACGAGCAGGCGCTTGAGTTCGACCGGCGCCACATCTGGCACCCCTACACCTCGCCCACCCAACCCCTGCCGGTCTATCAGGTGGCGAGCGCCTCGGGCGTCAGGCTTAAGCTTGCCGATGGCCGGGAGCTGGTGGACGGCATGTCCTCCTGGTGGTGCGCCATTCACGGTTACAACCACCCGGTGCTAAACGAGGCCCTGGCGCGGCAGGCCGGGAGGATGGCCCACGTCATGTTCGGCGGCCTCACCCACCAGCCGGCGATCGAGCTGGCCCGCCGGCTGGTGGACATCAGCCCCGCCCCCTTGAACCGGGTCTTTTTCTGCGACAGCGGCTCGGTGGCGGTGGAGGTGGCGATCAAGATGGCCATCCAGTCCTGGGTCAACCAGGGCCAGCCGGACAAGACCCGCCTGCTGACCATCCGGCACGGCTATCACGGCGATACCTTCGCGGCGATGGCGGTCAGCGACCCGGAGACCGGGATGCACCACCGCTTCCGGGGCGTCCTGGCCCAGCAGCTCTTCGCCGAGGCCCCGGCCAGCGCCAGCGGGGAGTGGCGGGAGTCGGACATCGCCAGCCTGCAAGGCCTGATCGCCGGCCATCACCGGCAACTGGCGGCAGTGATCCTGGAGCCCATCGTCCAGGGGGCGGGCGGGATGCGCTTCTACGCCCCGGAGTTCCTACGCCGGGTGCGCGCCCTCTGCGATCAATACCAGGTACTCCTGATTGCCGACGAGATCGCCACCGGCTTTGGCCGCACCGGACGGCTGTTCGCCTGCGAGCACGCCGGCGTCAGCCCGGACATCATGTGCCTGGGCAAGGCGATCACCGGCGGCTATCTGAGTTTTGCCGCCACCCTGACCACGGAGGCGGTGGGCCGGGCCATCGGCCAGGCGGGCGGGGTATTCATGCACGGCCCCACCTTCATGGCCAACCCCTTGGCCTGCGCCGTGGCCGAGGCCAGCATCGACCTGCTCCTGGCCTCCGACTGGCAGGCGAACGTCCGCCGCGTCGAGGCTGGTCTGCGCCAGGGGCTGGCGCCCTGCCGGGAGCTGCCCGCCGTGGCCGAGGTGCGGGTCATGGGCGCCATCGGGGTGGTGGAGATGCGCGAGCCGGTCGATCTGGCAACGATCCAGGCCCGCTTCGTGGACCGGGGGGTCTGGCTTCGGCCCTTCGGCAGGCTGGTCTATACCATGCCGCCTTATGTGATTGACGACGTTGACCTCGCCTTCCTCACCGGCCAGATGACGGCGGTGCTCTCCGAGCAGTCCTGATCCTTCCGCCTGGCGCCTCCGGCAATCGCTTGGGTCTCTTCGATAATAAGCTCGTAACTTCCTGCGACAATTTGCCCTATTGCGCTCCCCTCCCCTAATGATACATTGTGCCACCAAATGGCGCCGGGGAACCGGTATTGGGCACAATAAAATCAGGAGGTTCGGCAATGGAAGAGAATCAGGTTGCAGATTGTGGCGTTTCGCGGCGGTCCTTTTTGACCACCAGCGGTAAGTTGCTGGCGGGGGCGGCCATCGCCTCGTCGGTATTGGCGGCCAAGGCCGACAAGGCCCATGCTTATCCGGTCAACAACAAGGAGCACTACGACTACGTCCCGCTCGACCCGGCCAAGGTGGGGCAGATCGCTTACGAGAATTACGCCAAGCGTTGGTGCGCCTCCTCGGTGATCGCCGGGCTGGTCAGCGAACTGGCGGTCAAGGCGGGCGGGAGTTGGAAGACCTTCCCCATCGACGCCATGCGCTGGGCCCACGGCGGGTTTGCCGGCTGGGGCGCCCTGTGCGGCACCCTGACCGGGGCGGGCACGATCATCGGCTTCTGCACCCCGGACACCGACATCGCCGAGGCAATGTGCAACGACCTGGCCTTCTTTTACTCCTACACCGACCTGCCGGCCTATACCCCGGCCAAAAATTTATTGGCCGACATCAACCACAAGACCATCTCCAGCACCCCCATCTGCCACATCTCGGTGGGACGCTGGATGCGGGCGGAGGGGGCGGAGTTCCTGAGCAAGGAGCGGGCCGAGCGCTGCGCCCGGGTCGCCGCCGACATCGCCATCGAGACGGTCGCCATGCTGAACGCCTGGAAGAAGGATGGCAAGTACACGCCCAAGCATCAGCCGCTGTTCAACGTGCTGGCCAACGGCATCACCTCCCAGAACAACTGCATGGACTGTCATGGCCAGCACGTGCCGGCCGCAGAAGCAACCTATCCGACCATCAAGACCACCGAGGCGGCCAAGTGCTCTCCCACCCCCAAGGACGGTAAGGAGTAAGTTTCCTCTGGGGTTCATGTTGCATCAGGGGGACGTTGGCCGTCAGAACGATTCCCCCTGACCCTTCATTGCCCGGCTCCACCCCAATTTTTCCCAAAACAACCAAGACCCGCAAGGCGTTATACGGGTCTTGCGTCAACGATCTCCACCCCTCCCGCCGCAGATTTACTCCTCCTGGCGGCGCCGCGCCTGATCCTGGCAGTTCATTTCACCTGCTGATAGGCACCGTCCTTGACCACGTACATGGCAAATCCCACCCCGATGGCGTCGCCGCGTTCGTCAAAACGGATGGCACCCAGGGGGGTGTCCACGGTGTTCTGGCGCAGGGCCTTCACCAGGGCGGCGAAGTCGGTGGAGCCCGCCTTGTCGATGGCGTTTAAGGCGGCCTGGATGGCGGCGTAGGCGTTTAAGTAGAAGGCCCCTGGCTCGACCCCGTACTCCTTTTTGTAGGATTCGATGGCTATCTTGGTCAGGGGATTTTTAGAGGTATCCTGGGGGCCACTGGCGTACACCCCCTCGGCGTAGGGGCCGGCCACCTTGATGAAGGTGTCGTCCTTGACCCCGTCGTCGGAGATGAACGTCGTCTTCATCCCCCGTTTGCGCATCTGGGTCACGATCTTGGAGGCCTCTGGGTGGTAACCGCCGAAAATCACCCCGTCGGCGTCGGCGTGTTTGATCTTCTGGACGATGGCCGAGTAATCCACCGCCCCCGGAGTCACCCCCTCGAAGAGGACGAGCTTGGCGGGGCCGGCCTCGACGAAACGCTTGGCAAACTCGGCCAGCCCCTTGCCGTAATCACCCTTGTCGTGGATCACCGCCAGGCGCTTCAACCCCAGTTTCTTGACCGCGAAATCCACCTCCTGGCGGGCCTGGGTGTCATCGGAGGCGATGGTGCGGAAGAAGTTGGGATACCTGCCGCTCTGGGTCAGCTCCGGGTTGGTGGCCGAGGGGGAGATCACCACCTTGTTGGCCTCCTTGTATATCCCCAGGGCGGCCCGAGTGGCGCCGCTACAGATGTGGCCGACAACCAGATCGACGTGGTCGGAGACGAGCTTGGTGGCGACATTGGCGGCGATCTCCGGCTTGCAGACATCGTCCTGGGCCAGCACCTCGATGGGCCGGCCCAGCACCCCGCCCTTGGCGTTGACCTCCTTGACCACCAGGCGAACGGCGTTTAGGGTGGGCAGGCCGTAGGAGGCGAGATCGCCGCTGTGGGCCCCGGCCACCCCGATACGAATAGGCTCCGCAGCCCGCAGAGGGCTGGCGACGGCCCCGAGTCCCAGGGCCAGGAAGAGGCAAAAGACGCGCGACAAACTGGGGGCCCGCATGGGTAACCTCCTTTGTTACATTGATAAGAATTGAGGGTCTCGCCAAAAGACAGCCTGTTGCCTAAACAACAGGGCCGAGATGCCAGGCGCACAGTTGGACGATGATAGATAGCCGCCGTCCGCATCAGCGGTGTAACTATCCAGCTTAATGCCGCAGAATTGGCACCGACTGGGGCCGTAACTATTCAGCCGCGACCCAAATGCGCGAAACCAGCCGGCGAGCTATACTTTACGGTATGTGAGCCGGCTGGTGACAAAGCAGATGGAGTGCGGCTGGATAGTTACTCAGCGGTTATACTAGTGGCGGGCCGGCTAGTCAAGGGCGACGCCTGATCCCGAAAGGGCAGCAGGGGCAAATAGCCTTGAAGTCAGGGCCATGACATGATATTGTCTCAACGTTTGCCGTTATCCAGTTAAAATAGCGCCTCAAATCAAGGGATGAGAGCCAATGCCCAGACGAAAGAGGGCCCAGATGGCAAGGCGCCTTGACGACCGGGAAAGGAGACCCTTGACCTGCGGTCAATCAAACTGTTCTTGAGAGGTGCATCATGATGCGGATTCACGCCTTGCAGCACGTGGCCTTCGAGGGGGTGGGCAGCATGGCCGGCTGGGCGCGGGCGCTGGGTGGCGACATCCCCTGCTCGCTGCTGTCCGCCGGAGAGCCGCTACCGACGCTTGATTCTTTCGACTGCCTGGTGGTGATGGGCGGGCCGATGAACATCTACCAGGAGGATCGCCATCCCTGGCTGCGGGCGGAGAAGCGGTTTATCGAGCAGGCCATCGCGGCGGGCAAGACGGCCCTGGGCATCTGCCTGGGGGCGCAGCTGATCGCCGATGTCCTGGGCGGCAGGGTGGTTCGCAACCCCCAGCGGGAGATCGGCTGGTTTCCGCTCACCGGCATTCACCCCTGGGCCCGGGAGATCATCCCGGAGCAGGCCCAGGTGATGCACTGGCACGGCGACACCTTTCTGATCCCGCCAGGGGCGGAGAGGCTGGCCCGAAGCGAGGCCTGCCAGAACCAGGGTTTCATCTTCCAGGGACGGGTGCTTGGCCTCCAGTTCCATCTGGAGACCACCCCGGAGAGCCTGGCCGCCCTGATCGAAAACGGCGGCGATGACCTTAACCCGCCGGGGCCTTACGTCCAGAGCCCGGAGGAGATGCTGGCCGATCCCGGGCGCTTCCCGACCATCAACGCCATGATGGCCGCCATCCTCGACCGGCTGGACGACGGACAGAAACAGCAAAAAATCAACGGCTAACAGGAGGGAGAGGATGCCCAGACAGACAAGGTTGACGTTGTTGCTGACCCTGATCTTGACCATGGTTGGCGGCCTGGGCGGCCAACCAGACCACCAACGCCGCCCCTCCGCCCTGTCCGAGGCGCGCCGTCTGTTCTCGCCGGCCATGGCCCAGGCTCGGGAATCAGAAGCCAAAGGTCAGGCGTCAAAGGTCGCCAGACGGAAGATCAAGGCCAGGAAAATCCACAAGGCCCAGCCGGCCAAGGTCAAACAGGCGAAACCACGCCACCCGGCGGCGGCAAGACGGCCCCTGGCGAGCAAATCCCAACCCCACTCCCCGGCCGTCAAGCCAGGCAAAGGCATCAAGGTCAAGGCCAAGGCCAAGAGGCATCACGCCGCCGCGCATCGCGGCTGGGAACGGCACCCGGTGTCATCCGTCCGCGGCCGCTGCGAGCCTCAGAGCCTGACCTACGCCCGGGAACGCAGCGGCATCATGCGTTCCCGCAATGGCCGGGAGAACGGGCCGCTGACCTGGTTCGCCTCCGAGAGCCG